>CAYOTD010000819.1:0-2390 GCA_964406685.1 uncultured Solibacteraceae bacterium
CAACAACCTGCTGACCGTCATCAACGGCTATGGCGATCTGCTGCTTCGGCAACTGGGCCAGGATGATCCACTGCGAAAACCGGTCGGCGAGATGCGCAAAGCCGGCGAGCGGGCCGCGGAATTGACCCGGCAGTTGCTGGCCTTCGGCCGCAAACAGATCATCGAGCCCAGGCCGGTGAATCTGAATCGCGCGGTCGCCGAGTCGTTGAACCTGCTCCACCGGCTGCTGGGCGAAGACATCGACCTGGAGACCCGCCTGGCACCCGGCCTGGGCAGCGTCATCGCCGATCCCGCGCAAGTCAACCAGATCCTGATGAATCTGGCGGTAAATGCCCGCAACGCCACGCCCGGCCGCGGGCGGCTCGTCATCGAGACGGCGAACGCCGAATTGGACCCGGCCCGGCTCTCCGGCGATCCCGACATGGCGCCGGGACCCTATGTCATGCTCTCCGTGAGCGATTCCGGTACCGGAATTCCGGAGGAGGACCGGCCGCACATCTTCGAACCGTTTTTCACCACCAAGTCCGACGGGCGAAGCGCCGGCCTTGGCTTGTCCACCGTCTACGGCATCGTTAGGCAGGCAGGCGGTTCGATCTCGGTCGACAGCGAGCCGGGACGCGGTTCGACCTTCACCATCCTTCTGCCCCGCTCTCCGGAGCCTGTCGCGCCGGAGGCGCCGCCCGTGATTGCCTCCCCCGCCCCGCCGGGCAAGGAGATAGTTCTGGTGGTGGAAGACATGGAGGACGTTCGCCGCTTCATCGCGGTGATCCTGCGGGATTCCGGCTACCAGGTCCTGGAGGCGCCGGCGGGCCCCGACGCGCTTCGGTTGGCCGGCTCCCACTCCGGGCCCATCCACCTGATGCTGACCGATGTTGTCATGCCCCGGATGACGGGCCGGGAGCTGGCGGAACGGTTGCGGCCTCAGCGTCCGGAGATGAAGGTCATCTACCTGTCTGGCTACCCCGCCGATGCCATCGCTCGCCGGGGAGTCCTGGAGGCCGGTGTGGCCTATCTGGCCAAGCCGTTTTCCCCCGAGGTGCTGACCGCAAAGGTGCGGGAGGTTCTGGGACCGCCCGCCGACTAGGGCGAACGCCGCGCGTACCGCTAGGTACAGAAAACGCTTACCTCCTTTGATCGGGGAGGGGAAAGAGTGTATCCTGTCAACTGGTGGGAGTGAAGTCTACAACGACAAGACAATTCCGATTGCTGAAAGGCGTAGATATGAAGTTAGTGAGATTCTGCATAAAAATTCTCTGCGTGCTGTGCCTGGCCGCGCTCGCGGTGCAAGCGCAAACGACATCCGGTTCAATGTCCGGAACGGTCACGGACCCCAACGGGGCGGTGGTGCCCGGCGCCAAGGTAGTGGCGTTGCACGACCCCACCCAGAGCGAGTTCAACACCGTGACCACGGATGCCGGTCTGTACGTGTTCCCGACCCTGCCCGTAGGCCCGTACACGGTCAGCGTCACCCAGCCCGGCTTCAAGAAGCTCGTTCAGACCGGTGTCGAGATCCGAGTGAACCTGCGGCAGACCCTCGATCTCAAGCTCGAGATCGGCGAGGTCAGCCAGAGCGTGGAAGTAAAGGCCGAGCTGGCGCTCTTGGAGACCACCACGGCCATGCGCGGGCAGAACGTCAGCCCACAGTTGGTCGCGACGCTGCCCATCTTCACCGGCGGCCTGAGGAACGCGGAGTCGTTCGTCAGTTACATGCCCGGCGTGAATAGCTGGGGTGAAACCAGCATCAACGGTTCCATCGGGCGCGCCAAAGAGATCCAGATTGACGGCGCCAGCATCATCAATCCCGAGTCCGGCGGCGTTTCGTTCACCTTCCCCGGCTTCGAGGCATACCAGGAGATGAAACTGATTACCTCGAGCTTCGCCGCCGAACACGGACGGCTGGGTGGCGGCCTGGAGGTGTTCGTCACCAAGTCCGGCACCAACAGCCTTCACGGTTCCGCGTTCCTGAACATCCGCCGCGACGTCCTGAATGCTGCCGGCTGGGCCTCCAATCACATCGTAGGCCGTACCCCCGGCTTCCGCGCCAAGGAACGATACAACGAAGAAGGCGGCACCGCCGGCGGACCGGTCTACATTCCCAAGGTCTACGACGGCCGCAACCGCACGTTCTTCTATTTCACCTATGCCAAGGACATCCGTCCTGCTACCATCGCCTACAACACCGGTGAGACGCTGCCGACCACGTTGATGCGTTCGGGCAACTTCACCGAAGTCGCCACGATCTACGACCCGGCCACCACCTCGGGCATGACGCGGACGCCGTTCGCCGGGAACATCATCCCGGCCAGCCGCTTCAGCAGCATCAGCAGCAAGATCCTGGCCCAGATCCCGGCCGTCAACCGCCCCGGCGTCACCTCCAACTACGACTTCAT
>CAYOTD010000820.1:0-2390 GCA_964406685.1 uncultured Solibacteraceae bacterium
GTCGCCACTGCCGGAGCTGGTCGCGGCCCGCCGCGTTCGCCTCCACCTTGGGCTCGACGTGACCCGACCAGACCTCGGCGTAGTTGATGCCCAGATCCTGCATCGACTCGATGGCCTCGCCCAGCGGGTGATCCCGGTAGCTGTAAGTCTGCACACCGATTTCCACGCCGTGGATCCGCGATTTCGGCGCCGCCCACAGCGTCCCCAAGGACAGCGACGCCGCCGCAAGCTTCTGAAACTCCCGCCTGGTGATCATGGATTGATGAGGCCTCCCAAAACCGCAATCTTAGCAGATGGTTCCGGGCTCCCATCCGCCGCCTGGGAGAATGTTACATCCCATCAGCAAAGGTGGGGCGGGATTGATCCCGCGCGGCGCTTCAGTGCCGCAAGATCACAGCAGTCCTTCAATCACCTTCTCGATCTGGGCCAGCGCTTCCGGCAACCGTGAGGGATTCTTTCCCGCCCCCTCGGCCAGATCCGGCCGTCCCCCGCCCTTGCCGCCGATAGCTTGGCAAACCTGGCCGACCAGCTTGCCCGCGTGCACCTTCTGGGTCAGTTCCTTCTTCACCGCCGCCAGCACCGTGCCGGTATTTGTACCAAGGACCACAACGTCGTTGCCCTGGTTGCGCAGTGAGTCCGCCATCCATCGCAACTGGCTCCGATCCATATCTTCGACACGTGCGATCGAAACCGTGAAGCCCCTTACCTGGCGAGCTTGCCCTCTGATCTCGGTCACCTGCGCCTGCGCCAGCTTTTGCTTCATCTCGCCGATCTGTTTTTCCAGCGCGCGCTGCTCGCCCAGCAGCCGCTCGACCGACTCGACCAATTCCGGCTCGGACGAGCGCGTCACTTGCGCCAGCCTCCCCAGCGCCGACTGCGCCTGCTGAAACCGCCTCAGCGCCTCCTCGCCCGTGACCGCTTCGATGCGCCGCACCCCCGCCGAGATCGAGCCCTCGTAGACGATCTTGCACAGCCCGATGTCGCCGGTTCGCCCCACGTGGGTGCCGCCGCACAGCTCGCGGCTGAAACCGGGCACCGAAACCACGCGCACCTTCTCGCCGTACTTCTCGCCGAACAGCGCCATGGCGCCGGTCTGGACGGCGTGCTCCAGGTCCATCACGTTGGTTTCCACGCCGGTGTTGCGCAGGATCACTTCGTTGGCCAGCCGCTCCACCGCCGCCACCTCCTCCGGATCCATCGCCGTATAGTGCGTGAAGTCGAAGCGGAGCCGCAAGGAATCGACCACGCTGCCCGACTGCTTGACGTGCTGTCCCAGCACCATCCGCAGCGCCGCGTGCAGCAGGTGCGTCGCCGTGTGATTGCGCATCGTGGCCCGCCGCAGTTCGACGCTCACCCGCGCCACCAGCGTGTCACCCGGTTCGATCGGAGCCAGTGCCTTGACCTTGTGCACCGTCAGCCCCGGCACCGGATGGTAGACCCCCTCCACCTCCGCCACCTTCTGCCCCCCGCGCCACAATTCGCCCTTGTCGCCCACCTGGCCGCCCGACTCGGCGTAGAACGGCGTCCGGTCGGCAACCACCTCGGCGACCCCGCCGTCTTCGCCCGGAATCAGTCCCACCACCGCGACTTCGGCTTCCATGGTCTCGTAGCCCAGGAACTCGGTGCGGCCCTTGGCCAGCAGTTCCTCATAGACCGGAGCCACCTGCGCCTTCTCGGCTCCCTTCCAACTCGCCCGGGCACGCTCGCGCTGCCGCTCCATGGCTTCGGCGAACCCTTCGGCGTCGATGCGCAGGCCCAATTCGCGCGCCATCTCCTCCTGCTCGTCCAGAGCCAAACCGTAGGTGTCGTACAACTTGAAGGCCGCGGCTCCCCGGAGCACGCTGGCGGCTGCGGCTTTGGCTTCGTCGTGGAAGACCCGCTCGGCCACCTGGAACGTGGTCGCATAGCGGTGCTCCTCGTCCTTGACGATGCGCGCCACCCGTTCGACGCTCTCCCTCAGTTCGGGATAGGCCGGCTGCATCAGCTCGGCGACAAAACCGGTGAGCCGGTACAGGAACGGCTCGCCCACGCCCACCATGCGCGCGTTGCGCATGGCGCGGCGCATGATCTTGCGCAGCACGTAGCCGCGGCCCTCGTTCGACGGCACCACGCCGTCGTGAATCAGGAACGCGGTGGCGCGACTGTGGTCGGCCGCGATGCGCAGCGCGGTGTCGGTCCGGGCATCGTCGCCCAGCGCGACTCCGAACAGCTCGGCGGCACGCAGGATGATGGGAGCGATCAGGTCGGATTCGTAGTTGGACAGCTTCCCCTGCATCACCGCGGCTACCCGCTCCAGGCCCATCCCGGTGTCGATCGAGGGCCGCGGCAGCGGCGAGAGAGTGCCGTCGGTGGAGCGGTCGAACTGCATGAAGACCAGGTTCCAGATCTCC
>CAYOTD010000821.1:0-2384 GCA_964406685.1 uncultured Solibacteraceae bacterium
CCGTGATGGGGGATGTCGCGGAAGGCATGTCTGCCTGGGCTGTTGGCTGAGGACCTACCAGAGTTTCACGCGATCGTTGGCGGGGCGCACCATCGCGTCGCCTGGCTTGCACTGGAACGCGGCCGCAAACTCTTCCATATTGGCCAGGGGGCCAAGGACGCGGTACTTCGGGGGTGCGTGCTCGTCCGTCACCAGACGGTCCCGCAAGAACTCCGGCCGGAGCGTGAACCGCCAGGTCTCCGTGTAGCTCAGGAAGAACCGCTGCTCCGGCGTGAAACCGCCCCTCGGCCCGGCCGCCGGCGCGCCGCGCTGAGCAAGCGTGAATGCGTCGTACGCGACGGCAAGTCCGCCTAGATCGGCGAGGTTCTCCCCCAGCGTGAGTGTGCCATTGATGTTGAGGCCGGGAAGCGGCTCGAACGCATCGAACTGCTTCACCATCAATGCGGCCCGCTCCGCGAAGGCCTTCGCGTCTTCCGCGGTCCACCAGTCCCGGAGGTTCCCCCGGGCGTCGTACTGCCGGCCGCTTTCGTCGAAGCCGTGCGTCATCTCGTGGCCGATCGTGGCCCCGATGTTGCCGTAGTTCGCGGCGTCGTCCGCGTCGGGGTCGAAGAAGGGCGGCTGGAGGATGCCGGCGGGAAAGACCAGCTCGTTCAAGGTGGGCTCGTAGTACGCGTTGTTGGTGATGGGTGTCGTGGCCCACTCGCTGCGGTCCACGGGCTTGCCCATCTTGGCGAGGACGCGCCGGAACTCGAATTGCCGGGCCGCGAGCACATTCTGCAAGTACGACGTCCGGTCCACCTTCAACCCCGTGTAATCCCTCCAGACGTCCGGATACCCGATCTTCACGCGCATGGCGTCGAGTTTCGCGAGCGCTTGCGCTTTGGTGGCGTCGCTCATCCAGTCGAGCCACTGCAGCCGGGCCCGCAGGGCGGCCTGGAGATTCGTCACCATGTCCAGAGCCTTGCGTTTGGCCTCTGCGCTGAAAGCGCGCTCGACGTACAGCTTGCCCAACGCCTCGCCTAGCGCCGTGTCCGTCTCGGCCAGCACCCGCTTCCAGCGCGGCGGAAGTCCCTTGGTCCCCTCCAGGATCGTCCCATTGAACGCAAACGCCGCTTGCACGAAGGCCGAACTCAAGTAGCTAGCCGTGGCTCGGAGGAGGTGCCAGCGGAGGTACGTTTTCCACTCCGACACGGCCACGCCCCGGGCCATTCGACCCAGTTCCTCGAGAAAGGCAGGCTGGCGAACCAGCACAGCATCGGGCGGGTCCATCGGAAGCGCGCGGAAATACCCGTCCCACGCAAAGCCGGGAGCGTGCGCGGCCAATTCGTCGCGGCCCATCTTGTGATACGTCGCAACCGGATCGTCACTCTCGTCCCGCGTCATGGACGCGCGCGCCAGTCTCGTTTCTAGCCGCAGGACGATCTGGGCGTTCTGGCGGGCGACGCGAGCCGAATCGCCGAGCAAACCAAACATCCGCGCCACGTGTGCCGCATACGCGCGGCGCAGTCGTCGGGAATCCGCATCCCGTTTCAGGTAATACTCCCGATCCGGCAAGCCGAGACCGGCCTGGGAGAACTCCAGGATGTTCGCGGCGCTGTTCCGGTCGTCCGGAACGACGTCCACGCGGAACGCCGCGTTGGCCCCGAACTGCTGGAGCTGCGCGATCTCGGCTGCCAGCGCCTTGCGGTCCCGGATGGAAGCGACGCGGCGAAGCAACGGCCCGAGCGGCTTAATCCCGTCCGCCTCGATGCGCGCCTCATCCATTCCCGCCGCGTAGAAGTCTCCCACTTTCTTCCGCGCGGAGCTCCGGGGGGCAGCCGTATCCGCCGCGGCCGCCTCTAAGATCTCCTTCACGATGGCAAACGTCCGCGCGTCAACCTCCTGGTCCACCCCGTACTTGCCGTACTCGGCCGGGATGATTGTCCTTTGCACCCATGCGCCCACCGCGTACTCATAGAAGTCCGTGCACGGGCTGACGCCGAGGTCCATGTTCGCGGGGTCGAATCCGCGAGGGCTCCGCGGCTCAGCTGCGGCCGCTGCGCTGACCCAAAAGGCGAGGAGGAGCGGAAGCAGGCAGTAGGCAATCACTTGAGCTGGGGCACCCAGGAGGCGTCCTCGAACCACTTCTTCTGCAGAAGGCTCAGCTCGCCACTGTTGATCAAGACCGTCACGAAATTCTGCATCCAGTTCAGGAACAGCGGGTCGCCCGGCGGCACCGCGATGCCGAGCGGCTCGTAGTTCAGCGGCGTCTTCAGGGTGGTCAGGCCCTTGTCGCGATACCGAAAGACCGACACATTGCAGATGGGGAAATCCGCGATCATGGCCAGCACCTTGTCTTCCAGGACCATGGCGATCGCCTGGTCGTAATCGTCCGTTGTCACGAG
>CAYOTD010000822.1:0-2381 GCA_964406685.1 uncultured Solibacteraceae bacterium
GGTAATTCCTCATGCCGACCCTCAATACCGGCGCCGTGCGCGAAGTCGAGAAGAAAGACGCTGCGAGTGCGAACCAGACTGTCCCCTGGGAAGTTCTGGTCGATCAGATCCGGGCGGGAGATCCCGACGGAATGGAGTCTCTCTACCGCGTCTTTGCCCGCGGGGTACGCTACTACCTGTGCCGGCAACTGGGCCCTCAGGAGCTTGACGACAAGGTGCACGATACCTTCCTGATCGTGGTTCAGGCCATCCGGCGCGGCGAGTTGCGGGAACCGGAGCGGCTGATGGGATTCGTGCGGACTATCGTCCGGCGCCAGGTGGCGGCTCACATCGACCGCGCGGTTCAGTCGCGTCGCGACTGCATCGGCGTGGATTCCGGGATCCACATCGTGGATTCCCGGTCCGATCCGGAGCAGGTACTGGCGGTCAAGCAGCGGGCCGAGATCATGGAGCGGGCATTGCGCAGCATCTCCGACCGGGACCGGGAGATCCTGACCCGGTTCTATCTGCTGGAGCAAAGCCAGGCCCAGATCTGCGAGGACATGAGGTTGAGCGACACGCAGTTCCGCCTGCTGAAGTCGCGTGCCAAGGCCCGCTTCGGTGAGCTTGGAAAGAAGAAACTGCTTCGCCCGTCCCTTCCTCGAAATATCGTGAGAGCAAGAGCCGCTTCCGCCGACTAATCTGGCAGAAGAGGACTTGGAGGTCACGATACTTCATGCTCAACCATCCTTCTGCGGAGGTTGTCGAACAGTTTGCGTTGGGCAGGCTCGAAGGGTTGGGGCTGGACGAATTCGAAGAACACCTGCTGAGCTGCGAACAGTGTCAGGATGAGCTCGCCGAGACCGACGAATTCATCGCCGCTATGACGCAGGCTCTCGATAAGCTACAGAAAGAAAAGCTCCTTGAGGTCGAACCGAAGAGAAGCTGGGGCGCGTTCCCGTGGTTTGGCTGGGTGGGCAAACCCGTCTGGGCCGGCGTCCTGGCGGCGGTAGCCCTGGCCGTCGTGGTGTGGTTGCCGCAGCCGGTCGCCGACGGAGACGGAACTGAAGTGACCCTGCGCGCCATGCGGGGACCCTCCACCGGGACATCCGTGGCACCGGCCGGTAAGCCGTTCCGGCTCAATGCGGATACCTCCGGGTTGCCCGGTTCGCCGCTCTATCGGCTGGAGGTTGTCAGCAGCTCGGGCGCTGTTGTCTGGCGCGGCCAACTGCCGGGCTCCGACGGGGAAGCGCGGGCCGCGACGCCCCTCCGCCTGACGGCCGGCAACTACTGGGTGCGCATCTCCGACGCGGCTGGCGTCCTGCTCCGCGAATACGCCCTGGAAAGCCGCTGAGGGGGCTCGGCTACCGTCTCAGAACAGCCGCCTTCCCTTGAGCCGTTCGACGGTGAACTTGGCCGTCTCGGCCACCGCCATCACGGCCATCACCCCTGCCTGCACCGGGTCGGTAATGACAAGATCGGCCGCATCCGGGACGCTGCCGGCCATGTTCAGGCTGATGACCAGCAAGCCTTGGGCGCGGACCTCCCGCACCGCTTGTTCGATCTGGCCGCCCATGAGCGCCCCGGCCAGCACCAGCGCCCTGGCGCGCGGCAGCCGGGCCACGGCGCGCACCGCGTCGGCCAGCGGCTGCTCTCCCACCAGCGGGATGGTGTCCACCGAAATGTGTTCGCCGCGGATATTGTGGCGGTCGGCTTCCGAGATCGCTCCAATGGCCACCTGTCCCACCTGAGCGCCTCCTCCCATAATGATGATCCGCTTGCCGTAGATCTTCTGGAAGGTCTTGACCACCGCAACCTCCCGGACCACCGGCAAGGCGGACATCTCGGCAACAAGCGCATCGGGCGGGGCCGGCAACTCAATCTCGAAGTAGGTGCGCGATTCCGGCGGGCGGCTCTCGATGATCTCCACGGAAGTGATGTCGCCGGCGTGGCGCGCGATCACGCCGCTAAGCTGGTGCAGCACGCCGGGACCGGGGTCGGTGCGGGCGAGAAGCCCGATGCGTTCGGTTTCCACCCTTCAATTGTAGGGTCCGGCGGAGCCCGGAGGAGGGGCGGGGACGAAAGGAGCGTGCTCGCGCGGCACAATCACCTGCCAGGCGCGCTGAACTCCCGCCAGCTTGGCTTCTCTTTTCGCCTGGACCACGGCCGGGATACCTTGCGCCTGAAGCGACTCGGCCGCCTGCTCCGCTTCCCGGCGCGATTTGTAGACTCCGACCGTCATTCCACGCGCCCTCTCCTTCCGGTCTTATCGGCGGGAGGTGGCCTCTCAGGAGCCGGAAGGTCACTTCCCGCGGAAATTGACCTCGATTGTGGCGGCTTCGACGAACTCGGCGGCGCCGGTGACGGCCGCATCCGGAGTCGATTCCAACTCCGAGGTGGCC
>CAYOTD010000823.1:0-2381 GCA_964406685.1 uncultured Solibacteraceae bacterium
CTGGCGGCGGTGGCCTCGCGCGAGGGCGCGCGCGTGCTGCGGACCATGAACGGCGGCCTGTTCTGGGACGATCTGAGCGGCAACCTGCCCAACGGCGCCGCGCACGGCGTGGCGGCCGACGCGGCCACCGGGGCTGTCTACCTGGCGACCGATAGCGGATTGTACCTGACGGTGACCAACCTGGGGGCGGCGGCGCCCGCGCCGCAGTGGACCTCGCTGGGAGGCGGGCTGCCGCAGGGCGCGGTGACCGATGTCCGGTTGGACGAGGGGGGCAACCAGGTCTACGTGGCGGTGGACGGCTTTGGCGTCTTCGCGGCCATCGCGCCGCACCGGCTGCTGGCGCTGCGCGCGGTCAGCGCGGCCGACTACTCCGAGCGAGCCGCCGCTCCGGGCGCGCTGCTGAGCGTGCTGGGCGGGCGGGTTTCGGCGGCGCGCGCCGGGGACCGGACGGCGCCCGTGCTGGCGGCCACCGACGCGGAGACGCAGATCCAGGTTCCTTTCGAAGCGGCGGGGTCCGCCCTGGCGCTGGGTCTCGAACTCTCGGGGCGGCGGCTGACCCTGGGAGTCCCGTTGCGCAACGTGTCTCCGGCGGTGTTCGTGGATCGCGACGGCACGCCCATGGTGCTGGACGCGGACCGCGGCATCCTGCTGGACGCGATGACGCCGGCGCGGTCCGGGTCGCGCATCCAGATCCTGGCCACGGGTCTGGGCAAGGTACAGCCGGAGTGGCCCACGGGGATGGCGGCGCCGCTGGAATCGCCGCCCAGGGTGGTGGCTCCCGTCAGGGTCTACCTGGACCGGGCTCCGGTGGAGGTCACTCGCGCCACGCTGGCTCCCGGGTACATCGGGTTCTATCTGGTGGAAGTACGGCTGCCGGAGATCGTCAACCTGGGGCCCGCGGAACTCTATCTCGAGGCCGATGGCCAGCCCAGCAACCGCGTGAGTGTCTACTTGCAGCCGTAGGGAGCGCAAGCTAGAGCTTACGCTACTTGATCTCCTTGCTTTGGGCGGTGGCCGGCTCCTGTCCCCAGTTTTCGCGAATTACCAGCGTCTGGTCGGAGTAGAACGTGCGGCGTCCGCTGGAGTTAAAGACCTGCGGGTTGACGTTGAGCGTGTAGCCGGCGGGCCCGCCCTGCATCTGGAAGACATAGCCGGTCTTGACGCCCTGCGCCAGATCACCTGGAATCAGGTCGGCGGCCGAAGGTCCTGCCTGGCCCGAGGTGGGCGGGCCCAGTTCGGCCAGCGACGTGGCATAGCGGCCGTACTGGGAGTAGTACTGGGTCTGGGCCGTGTGCAGCGTCTGGATCTGGCGGACCGCCGCCATCTCCTGGGAGTGCATGCGGGCCTTGTCGAGCCTGGGCGCGGCGATGGCCACGATGATCAGGATGATTGCGATGACGATCAGCAGTTCGATCAGCGAAAAGCCGCGGCGTTTCCGGTTCTGCGACATGCAAAGCTCCCTCATCTATTCTAGACGCGAATCGGGCTGGAACCGTGCAACCTTGTCGATGCGGCGCAACTGGTCCAGCAGCGGACCCAGCCGGTCGAGGGGAAGCGAGTTCGGCCCGTCGGACAGCGCCCGCTGGGGCGCTTCGTGCACTTCGACGAACAGGGCGTCCACACCGGCGGCCACGGCGGCGCGCGCCAGCGGCTGGATGAACTCGGGCTGCCCGCCGGAGGCCGTGCCGGCGCCGCCCGGCGTCTGCACGCTATGGGTGGCGTCGAAGACCACCGGCCAGCCGGCGCGGCGCATCACCACCAGCCCGCGCATGTCCACCACCAGGTTGTTGTAGCCGAACGTGGTCCCGCGCTCGGTGAGCAGGATGCGCGGATTGCCGGTGGAGGCCGCCTTTTCGGCCGCCAGGTGGATGTCGTGCGGGGCGACGAACTGCCCCTTCTTGATGTTGACGATGCGGCCGGTGCGGGCCGCCGCAATGAGCAGATCCGTCTGGCGGCAGAGGAACGCGGGGATCTGGAGGATGTCGGCCACCTCGGCGGCGGGAGCGGCCTGGGCCGGTTCGTGGATATCGGTCAGCACGGGGAAGCCGGCGTCCTTGACGCGCGCCAGGATACGCAGGCCGTCCTTGAGGCCCGGTCCGCGGTAGGCGGAGACGCTGGAGCGGTTGGCCTTGTCGAAAGACGCCTTGAAGACATACGGCCCGGCGATGGCGCCGATGGCGCGGGCGAGCATGAGCGTGTGCTCCTCGCTCTCGATGACGCACGGCCCGGCGATGAGGGCCAGGGGCGCCTCGCCGCCGAAGCGGATGGTCTCCCCGCGGGGAGTGATCAGATCAACCGGCATGGCTGACCTGCCCGGCGCGGCCGAGCCGCTGGCGGCGGTGTTCGAGGGAGGCGCCGATAAAGGCGCGAAACAGGGGGTG
>CAYOTD010000824.1:0-2377 GCA_964406685.1 uncultured Solibacteraceae bacterium
TGCTCTACCATTGAGCTACTGAGGAGCAGCTTTGCTTTTCATTACATCAGAGGCGTTTGGCGGTGTCAACTTTGCGGCAGGCGCAGTGGTTGGCTGCTATGCGCCAGGGGCGGCCGTTGAGCGAAACGTCTACCGCTTCGCTGCGGAAGTTGTGGACGCATTCGAGTCCGTCGAACACGTAGAGGCCGACTCGCGCCGGGGCTTTGAAGCGGATGCCTCGCGGCTCCAGCAGGCGGCGCCGCAACTCGTCGATCAGCTCGCGCGGCAGCGCGGTTAACCCAAGCGGCTTTGGCGCCAGTAGCCATTCGCCCGCGGTGCGGAGATCCTCTTCGGTGAAGGTGCGCAGGTTCCACACCAGGATCTGTCCCTTGCCGGACTTTTTCGCTAGCAGGATCGGATGGCTTGCTCCCTCCACGCGCGCTTCGATCAGCGGCTTTGCGGATGCCGCCTCCAGGTCGAGATCGATCTCCAGTGGCTGCGGCAGCGGGATCAACCGGCCGCTCACGGACGCTTCGGTGGCTGCGCCTGGGCGCGCTGCTTCTGCAACCCGCACGCCGGCCAGACGCTGCCCCGGCGCGCCCAGCTTGCGCAGGAATGCGGGGGTCACTATCAGCGTCGCACCTTCGTTCAGACGGCGCGCCATCTGGTCCACTACGGATGGATCGGCGGCGGCCTGAGCGCCGAGCATGACGACCTTGGCCCGCTCCGGGAAGCGGGCTTCCGGCACTACGGGCAGGCCTATCACGCCCAGATAGTCCATCAGGTACATGTTGTCGCCGCCGTCGCTTCCCGCCGGCTTGTAGTACGCGATTCCGGCCGGCGCGCGCCCGCGGAGGCTCGCCGCCAGCTCCATCATCTCCGGCAGCGCCGCCTCGAACAGGGCGTGGCCCGGGTGGCCGTCAACCACGTCGCCCAGGTGGAACAGGGTCAGTTCGCGGGCGCCGGCCAGCACGCTCTGCCAGGCCTGGTCGACGAAGTTCTGTGCCGTGCACTCGATGTGGTCGAACCAGGCGCCTTCCACTTTCTGACCCGCCACCGCGGAAATCCAGCGGAAGTTCATGTAGCCCTCGGTGGGCTGCACGAAGCCCATGCGCCGCGTCTCCGGGTTGCGCACCTCGGTGCCCACCCAGATGCGGTCGAACGGCGCGGACATGCGCGCGGGCGCATAACCGAACATGTGGAAGCGGTCGTACCACTGCGGATACTTCAGGATCAGGCGGACGCGCGGATTGACTTCGCGCGCCGGCCGCAGAATCAGCGGCTCGATCAGGGCCGTCATCAGTTCCTGCCGGTACTCCGCCCAGGACCGCCCGGCGCGCGCCTTCTCCGATTCGGGCGACGTGTCCCCGGTGCAGAAGAAGTCGTCGACCACGATCTCGTCGAACACCGCGGCGTTCTCGCGGAAGAAGCGGGCGATGGCCTCCCGCGTGCGGGCGCTCTCCCAGTTCAGCCAGCCCAACGCGCCCACCTGCCGCGTGCCGAAACGCTGGCCGGGCACGGTGGCGATGCCGCCCGTGGTCTCGATCCCGCGCTCGCCGAAGTACTGGCGAAGCTCGCGCAGCAGGGCGGGAGGCACGTATTCGTCGCCGCGCCGCCCCTCGAGGAAGATGCGGGAAACGCGCAGGCGGCGCAGAGCGCTCTCCACCCGCTGCCGTCCTTCGGGAGCCGCCAGGTACTTCTGGATGCCGCCCGCGGTCGCGTAGACGCTGATGCGCAGGGCCGGCTCGGCCGCATGGGCGCACACCATCGAGGCGCAGAGAAGCCAGAGTCCGCGCATGGCTCAGATCTCGCTTCCCTGGCGCGCGGCGAAGCGCCCGCGGGTGAAGTCGGGAAACTCCATGGGCGCGCCGCCTTTGGCCACCGACATCTCGCTCAGCGGGCCGGGGGCGCTCCACGCCGCGGCGTCGTAGACGTCCATGTCGGGCGGCTTCCCTTCCCTGATGCGCTGCACCAGCCGGTAGCACTCCAGGAAATCCATGCCGCCGTGGCCGCCGCTGCGCCGCGCCAGTTCGCCCATGCGCGTCCAGAGCTGGTGTTCGAACTTCGGCTTGAAGCGGTCGATGGTTTCCCACTCGTGCTGTTTCGATTCACCGTCGATATAAACCCGCGGCGGATAGTCGCGGAAGATGCCCTTGGAACCGGCGATCAGGTTGATGCGGTCATAGGGCTCCGGAGTGGCGACATTGTGCTCGAGGGTGATGAGCAGCCCGTTGAGGGTCTTGATCAGACTGGTGTTCTGATCGCCCTTGGCGTAGGTTTCCTTGCGCCGCGGGTCGTCCGGGGCAAGCGTTTTATCGCGATACGCACTCAGCGCCCGCTCCGGCGAGCTCATCGAGACCATCGACGCGAACCGGTCGCCGCGGTTGACGTTCATGTA
>CAYOTD010000825.1:0-2375 GCA_964406685.1 uncultured Solibacteraceae bacterium
TGGAGATGATCATCCCGGCGGAGCGGCTGGACGAGGTGGTGCGCACGGTGGTGGCCTCGGCGCGCACGGGCAAGATCGGCGACGGCAAGATCTTCGTCCTCGACCTGGTCGACGTCATTCGCATTCGCAACGATGAGCGTGGGGCGGCCGCCATCTGAGGTTGCCGTGGATCCGGCGGGCACGGAGTGGGAGGCGCTGCGGGCGGAGTTCCTCGAACGGGGAGACGCCGGGGCCGTGCTGCATGGCCGCACAGGGCTTGTCGACCGCGCGGTGGCGGAGGCGCACCGGGCCTATCTGAGCCCCGGGTTTTCCAGCGGGCTGGCCGTGGTGGCGGTGGGCGGTTACGGCCGGGGCGAGCTGTTTCCGCACTCCGACGTCGATCTGCTTCTGCTTCTCGACAGGGAGGCGGATGTGGCGGCGTCGCGGGAGGCGATCGCCGGTTTCCTGCGCGTGCTCTGGGACCAGCGGCTGCGGGTGAGCCAGTCCGTGCGCACCGTGGCCGAGTGCTGCGGACTGCACGAAGGCAACATCGAGCTCAGTATCAGCCTGCTCGATCACCGGTTTCTGGCCGGCGATGCCGGGGTCTACGCCGGGCTGACCGCGCGCCTGCCGCGGTTCCTCAAGGGCGAGCGGCCGGCCCTGGTGCGGCAGCTTGACCGGTTGACTCGCGCGCGCCACGCGAAGTTCCAAAACACCATCCATCACCTGGAGCCGAACGTCAAGGAAGCGCCGGGCGGGCTGCGCGACCTGCACCTGGTCTGGTGGCTGGCGAAACTGCGCCAGGCGGAGGCCGAACCGCTGGACGATCACCGGCGCTTCTTGCATGCGCTGCGTTGCTTCCTGCACTTCCGGTCGGGGCGCGACAACAACCTGCTAAGTTTCGAGGCTCAGGACGAGGTGGCCGCCCAGGGCTTCACCGGGCGTCCCGGCCCGGCGGCCTGGATGCGCGAGTACTACCGCCACGCCCGCGAGATCCATCGCGCCGCCGAGCGGGCGCTGGAGGCGGGGGAGAGCGCGGGCGGCTCCATGCTGGCGCAGTTCCGCGACTGGCGGGCGCGGGTTTCCAATGCCGATTTCACCGTGGTGCGCGAGCGCGTCTATCTGAAATCGCCGCACGGTTTCGAGCACGACTGCGACCTCGCACTGCGGTTGTTCCGGTTCGTGGCCCGGCACGGTTTCCGGCTGGCCCAGGAAACGGAGCGGCGCCTGGCCGAGCACCTTCCCGCACTGCGCGAGTGGTTCTCGCGGGGCGGGGAGTTCTGGCCGGCGATCCGCGAGATTCTGGAATTGCCGCACGCGGTGCTGGCGCTGCGCGAGATGCACGAATCGGGCGTCCTGGCGGCGCTGTTCCCGGAATGGGAGCGGATCGACTGCCTGGTGGTGCGCGATTTCTATCACCGCTACACGGTGGACGAGCACACCCTGGTCAGCATTCAGGCCGTCGCCGATCTGCGCGCCCCGAAGGACCCGGCGCATGCCCGTTTCGCCGGCCTGTCGGAGGAGATCGAGTTGATGCCGGCGCTCTGCTTCGCCCTGCTGTTTCACGACAGCGGCAAGGGCGGCGGGGAGGGACGCCATGTCGAGGCATCGCTCCGGCAGGCCGAAACGGCCATGGAGCGAATCGGGATGCCGGAGGCGGAACGCAGCGCCGTTCGCCTGCTGATCGACCGGCACCTGGACCTTTCCGCGGTGATGACGTCGCGCGATCTGGAAGACGCCGCCACGGCGCGCGCACTGGCGGACCGGATCGAGACGGTCGAGCAGCTAAAGGCGCTCACGCTGGTCACCTACGCCGACATCAGCGCCGTCAATCCGACAGCAATGACGCCCTGGCGGCTGGAGCAGCTCTGGCGCGCGTACCTGGCGGCGCACCGCGAGCTGACCTGCGAGCTGGATACCGACCGCATCGAGGAATCGGCCGCTCCGCCGGAGCGGGCCGACTTCCTCGGCGGCCTTCCGGTTCGCTATCTGCGCACGCACTCGGAGGCCGAGATCGCCGCGCATCTGGAGTTGGACCGCGTCTGCCGCGTGACGGGCGTGGCCGTCGACCTGGTCCGGAAGAACGGCGTCTACAAGCTGACCATCGCGGCGAAGGACCGCCCGTTCCTTTTCGCGTCGCTGGCGGGCGCGCTGTCCAGTTTCGGCATGAATATCCTGAAGGCGGAGGCGTTCGGCAACCGGCAGGGGCGCGTGCTGGATCAGTTCGTCTTCGCCGATCCTTCCCGGACCCTGGATCTGAACCCACCCGAGATCGATCGCCTGCGTCTGGCCCTCGAACGCGTGGCGTTGGGGAAGACGGATGTCGCCGAGTTGCTGCGCCGCCGCCCGGCGCCCGCGCCTCCCAGCCGCAGCGCCCGCATCCGGCCAACCATCGG
>CAYOTD010000826.1:0-2362 GCA_964406685.1 uncultured Solibacteraceae bacterium
CTGGCCCGGGCCGGCCTCACAGCGTTCAGTCCGGCCGGCCGCGCGATGCTTCTGTATGAGGCCGCCAGCGGCCGTCTTCAGGTCGTCACCGGCTTGCCAGGCTCTCCTCGCGTGGCGCGTGAGTTCAACGTTCCGGACGCCGCCTCTGTCGCCGTCAGCGACGACGGCGCCGCCGTTCTGGTGGCCGGCGCGGCGGGTTCCGTCAGCCTGCTGGATCAGGACGGGCTGGTCACGCCGCTGCTGCAACTCACCCGGCTCGCCGCCATGTCCTTTCTTCCCCATCGCCTCGACGCCGTGTTCTGCGACGGCGCCCGGGGGGAGGTGATCCTCGCCGGCCCCGGTTTCCGCCGCCTGCTGGCCTCGGGCCTCGAGGGCGCCGCGCGCATGGCGCCGTCAGCCGGCGGCCAATCGATCTATGTGGCAGCGTCCGAAGCCCGGCGCGCCTGGCGCATCGATGTGGCCACCGGCGAGAGCCGGGCCATCGATCTGCCCGTCAGTCCGGATGCACTGGAACCGCTCCGGGCCGCTGACACGTTCCTGATCTCGTCGCGCCCGGGAGAGCCGGCATGGCTGCTGACGCCCGGCGGCGCGCTGTTCGTTCCGGTCGTGGAGGGAGGGGCGAAATGAGCCGATATCTTGCCGCCGCCATTCTGCTGCTGGCCGTGTTCACCTCCGCCCAGGCGCAGGTCGTATCTCCTGTCATCAGTTCTCTTTCGCCCTCGTCGGTGCAGGCCGGTTCGCAGGCGTTCACCTTCACCGTCTTCGGAGCGAACTTCCTTCCCCCGGCCACGAGTTGCCCCACGGCGCTGCCCCAATCGCTGATCCTGTGGAACGGCGCTGAGCAGTCCGGGACGCAGTACGGTGGAGGCACGACCACGGGCTACCTGACGACCTCGATCCCCGCCTCCTATGTGGCCGCGGCGGGGACGGCCCAGATCCGGGTGCGCAACCGGAGTTGCACTCTCAGCGGGCTGAGCAACGTCTGCACCTGCACCACTCTCGCGGAATCGGCTCCCGCGACCTTCACCATAATCCAGGCTCTGTCGGCAAACTGCAACAACCCGCCCGCCGCCCGCGCCGGTCAGATCTACACCCACACGCTCACGGCCAGCGGCGGAACGCCGCCCTACTACTGGATACCCAAGAGCATCGCCTCCCAGGTAACCCTGTCGTCCAACGGGACCATTTCGGGCACCTTCCTGGCCAGCGAAGGGCCCACGGTCAGCTTCACCGCCGAAGTCATGGACGCCCACGAGCACTCCGTCACGATAACCTGCCAGATTGTGGTGGCCACCGCGCCGACGATCTCGGCGTACTCGCCCACCGAGGCCACCGCCTGCGGTCCGGGGTTCACGCTCTCGGTGGCCGGCAACGGTTTCCAGACCGGCACGCTTGTAGGGATCGGAACCTCGGGCGAATACTCCGCGCTAAGCACCGTCATGCTCAGTTCCACGGCTCTCACGGCGTCGGTTCTGCGCAGCCACCTCACCACGCCCGGGACGGTGAACATCGCCGCCGGTTACCCGTTGGCTTCTTCCTCGATTTTCAGCCAGTACATCTGGTCCGAAGCAAGGCCGTTGACCATCCGGCAGACCCCTCGCATTCAGAGCGTGACCCCGGCGCGCGCCGCCGCGGGATCGGCCGATCTGCCAGTTACCTTGACCGGCTCCTATTTCGTTACCGGCGCCACGCGCGTCATGTGGCAGGCCGGCACGGCCATCGAGGCGCTCCAGGTGACGCGCTGGTCGACGGCCGAGCTCGGTGTGCTGGTTCCCAGCCGCCTGCTCGCCACCGCCGGAACCGCGCGCATCCGCGTGGTCAACGTCGAGCCGGCCAACCAGGGAGGAGAACTCTACTCCGATAGCTGCTCCCCTCCGGTCACATTCACCGTCGAAGCGCCCGCGCTCCAGATCACTACAACCCAGCTCCCCGCCGGCAGGGTGAATGCCGACTATCGAGCCACGGTGGCGGCCAGCGGCGGTACATCTCCCTACCGGTTTACCCTGGTTTCGGGCAGCGTTCCCGGTCTGACCTTGTCCTCCGACGGTGTGCTCAGCGGCCGGCCGACGCAGATCGGTTCCTACACTCTGCGCATTCAGGCCGCCGACTCCGCCACCACGCCGCAGACCGCCCAGCGGGACTTCACGCTCGTCATCGAGGTGGCGTCCTTCCAGATCGAAACCAGCCTGCTTCCGGCCGGTAAGGCCAATGTCGACTATCGGGCCACGGTGACGGCCAGCGGCGGCACGCCTCCCTACCGGTTCACCCTCGCCTCGGGCAACGTGCCGGGTCTCGCTCTATCCTCCGATGGAGTGCTCAGCGGCCGGCCGACGCAGATCGGTTCCTACACTCTGCGCATTCA
>CAYOTD010000827.1:0-2359 GCA_964406685.1 uncultured Solibacteraceae bacterium
CATTGGCGTTGGGGCGCGCGGGCGCATAGAAAAGAGTTTCGGGCGCGCTTACGCTTCCCTGTCTGCCAGTGTTCCGGCGCCGCGCGTCCCGGGATTCCCTCTGGCGAGTGAATGGCTTATGAATCGGATTCGTAATTATCCCGACGCGATGGGGCCGGTTCTGCGGATCGGCATGTTGCAGCATCAGGAAGTGATCCGGGTCAGCCGGATCGGCGCGTTTACCGTGCGCGGCCTCGACGCGGCTTCGCATGGAACCGTGAACGCGGACGATGGCGTTCTGGAATTCCGCCTGCTCGGAGCGATTCCGGCGCGCATGGGCTGGCGGCTGGTTCTGACCAAGGAGGAATCGCCCGAGGCCGCGGCGCGCTGGATCGAGCGCCAGGGGCCGGCCTTGCGCGGAATCGAAACCGACGTTCTGGAAATGGGATTCGATTTCGAGCCGTGGGCCGATCCCGTGACGGCGCGCGAATGGTGGGTGGTCTCGCAGGCGTTTCACGCGGAGGAGGAAGCGAACGCGGCGCGCGCCGGACAGCCCCGCAGCGCGCTCATCAGCCTGCTGCCCGTGCGCCTGACTCCGCCGCGCGGCGTGGTGGAAATCCGCATGGGAAACCGCCCGGGCATTCAGATTCCGCAGGCCGCGCGCCTGGAGCCGTCCGGGGCAGGGCCGCACCGCCTGATCCTGCATGACGTGATCGTCGGCGTCGGCTTCCACTGGCAGCATCTGGAAGACCAGAAACTGCGCGGCGCGCTGGAACTCCGCGTGGATAACCCCGGGCGCCTCACCGCGATCAATGAAGTGGCGCTCGAAGAATACCTCTACAGCGTCAATTCCTCCGAAATGATGTCGCAATGCCCGCCCGCGCTGCTCGAAGCGCAGACGATCGCCGCGCGCAACACCGTGCTCGCCACGATGGGCAAGCACCACTTCGCCGATGATTTCGACCTCTGCGCGGATGACCACTGCCAGTGCTACCGCGGCTCTTCGCGCGAGGCGGATGACTCGCGCCGCGCCACGCTCAGCACGCTCGGCGAGACGCTGGCCTTCGGGCGGCGCGTCTGCGACTGCCGCTATTCCAAAATGTGCGGCGGCGTGGCCGAAGACTCCGGCTCGGTCTGGGAAGGATACGAAAAACCTTATATGATGGCGGTCTGGGACGGCGAGGACAGCATAGACGCGGCGCGGCTGATGCCCGCGGACACCGAAGAGCGCGCCCGGGCCTTTGTCGAGGCGCGGCCCGACGTTTACTGCAATACGCTCACGGCGGAGGACGTTCCCGCCTATCTGCGCTACAGCGCGAAGTATTTCCGCTGGACGGTGGAATTCCCGCGCAAGGAATTCGAGGCCTCGCTCGCGCGCTTCCCGCAGTGGGACGTGGGCGAATTCCAGGGCTTCGAGGTTCTCAAGCGCGGCAAGTCCGGACGCATTGAATACATCCGAATCCTTGGCTCGGCGCGGTCGGTGGTGATCGGGCGGGAATACAACATCCGCCTCGCGTTTGCGCCGTTTTTCCTTTATTCCTCCTGCTTTATTCCGCATGTGGAGCGCGACGCGGCGGGGCGGGTGAGCAAGGTGCGCTTCGAGGGCGCGGGATGGGGCCACGGCGCGGGATTGTGCCAGATCGGCGCCTCGATGATGGCCGAACGCGGCAAATCCTGCGGCGAAATCCTCTCGCACTATTACCGCGGCGCGCGGATCGCCCGGCTCTTCGGACGCGGCGCGGACTTGCAGCGGATTCTCGCCCGCGAACGCTCCGCCGGCGACCTGCGCATCGGCGACCGCTGCTACGAATACTTCAACTGCTACGCTGCCGCGCGCTGCCCGGTCTATCAGCGCAAGATCGCTCTGCGCGCCCGCGCCACGGGCGGAGAAGGCGGCGGCGTGGAATTCCGCCAGGATTCCTCCGCCGGCGCGCCGCTCGACCTTCAGTCGCTGGGCGTGGACTGTTGCGAATTCCTCAATTTCACCGGTGAAACCGCGGGCCTGAAATCCGGCGTGCAATGAGCCGCGAACCCGGCCCTCTTGCCCCCGGCGCGCCGCGCTATTGCCCGTGGCGTCCGCTTCCCCTCGCGCGCTATATCCCCGGGCGCACGCCCCGCCCCGCTTCTGGCGGCGAGCCTGGCGAGGCGGCTCTCCCCGCGCCCGGACGCTGGCGCGAGTGCGAAGAGTATCTTTACGGAATTGACTTGTATCATCAAGGATTCTGCTGGGAGGCGCATGAAGCCTGGGAGCGGCTCTGGCTCCTCGCGGCGCGGGATTCGGCGCAGAAATTCTATCTTCAATCGCTGATCCTGATCGCCGCGGCGGCGCTTAAATTGTGGCAGAATTGCCCGGCGGGCGCGGTGAAACTCAGCCGTCTCG
>CAYOTD010000828.1:0-2349 GCA_964406685.1 uncultured Solibacteraceae bacterium
GTACCGGGTGGACTTCCAGGTGCACCAGGCGGACCGGTTCGTTCTGCTGGGGCCGTCCGGCTGCGGGAAGTCCACGCTGCTCAAAGCGGTGGGCGGATACCTCGCCCCGGTGGAGGGAGAGATCCGCCTTCGCGGCGAGGCGATTCGCCGGCCCGGACCGGACCGGATGATGGTCTTCCAGGAGTTCGATCAGCTTCTCCCCTGGAAGACGGTAAAGCGAAACGTCACGTTCGCGCTCACCTCCAGCGGTCTGCTGTCGGGGCGCGCCGCCGAGGAGCGCGCCGCACACTACATCGAGAAGGTGGGGCTGACGAAGTTTGCCGATGCGTTCCCCCACACCTTGTCGGGCGGGATGAAACAGCGCGTCGCCATTGCCCGCGGCATGGCCATGGAGCCAGCGATCCTGCTGATGGACGAGCCGTTTGCGGCGCTGGATGCGCTCACCCGGCGCAAGATGCAGGAAGAGCTGCTCCAGCTGTGGGATGACACGCGCTTCACGGTGCTCTTCGTCACGCACTCGATCCCCGAAGCCGTCACGATCGGGAATCGGATCTTGCTGCTCTCGCCTCACCCGGGCCAGGTCAAGGCCGAGCTGAACAACCTGCCCCCAGAAGACGCCAATCCCGCGTCGCGTAAGACCCTTGAGGATCGGATCCACCGAATGCTCTTCAGCGACCAGGTCGAGGAAACGCATCTGCCGCGGGCGGGGAGGGGGACATGACGCAGCCCGTTCAATCCACGCTCCGGCCGGAGCGGACCGGAGCGCCGGTGGCCCAGGACGCCTTCGGGGTGATCGAGCAGCCGCTCACCCTCGGGGAGCGCGCCTGGAATAGCGGGGGGCTGCGCAAGACACTCCTCCTCATCCTTCTGGCGTTGCTGTGGGAGGGCTACGCCCGTTGGGTAAACAACCCGCTTCTGGTTCCGACGTTCAGCGCCACGCTCCAGGCGTTCTGGGAGGGGATGAGCTCGGGTGTCCTCCCGGGTCGGACAGCCTATTCCGTTCGGGTTCTGATCATGGGGTACTCCGCCGGGATCGCGCTGGCCGCCCTGCTCACGGCCTGTGCCGTGAGCACCCGGATTGGCACGGACCTGCTGGAGACCCTGAGTTCCATGTTCAACCCGCTACCCGCCATTGCGCTCCTGCCCCTGGCCCTGCTCTGGTTCGGCCTGGGGAACCCGAGCCTGATGTTCGTGATGGTCCATTCGGTCCTCTGGCCCGTGGCGCTGAACACGCATTCCGGCTTCAGGGCGGTCTCGAATACCCTCAGAATGGTTGGGCAGAACTGCGGCCTGAGCGGCCCCGGCTACATCTTCCGGATCCTCATCCCGGCCGCCTTTCCCAGCATCCTGACCGGTCTGAAGATCGGCTGGGCCTTCGCGTGGCGCACCTTGATCGCCGCCGAGTTGGTCTTCGGCGTCAGCTCCGGCCAGGGAGGGCTGGGGTGGTTCATCTACGAGAACAAGAATCAACTGGAAGTGCCGAGCGTCTTCGCGGGGCTCTTCTGTGTGATCCTCATCGGCCTTGCGGTCGAGAACCTGGTGTTCCGAAATATCGAGCTGCGGACGGTGCGACGCTGGGGGATGCAGACGTAGCAGGCTGTTGAAAACAGCCCAGCTGCGGCGTTGGTTCCCTCCCGCGGCGCTGCGGCGTACGTGGCAAGTACGCCTCGCACCTCGGATCGGTCGCCGCCTTGCATCTGGGCCGCTTTGAACAGCCTGGGTGTCGGACGGGTGCTGGCGAAGGCGAGGAGAGGGCTGATGGATTTGCATCTGAAAGATCGGGTGGCTCTGGTGACAGGCGGGGCGCGCGGGATCGGGCGCGGGATCGCCCTCGCGCTTGCCACGGAGGGCGCGAAGGTCGCAGTGAATTATCGAGAGCGGTCGGATGCCGCCGCCGATGTCGTGCGCACAATCCGGGAAGACGGCGGCGACGCCGCTGCGTTTCAGGGGAACGTGGGCGAGTACGCCGAGGTCGAGCGGATGGTCGCAGCGGTCCTCGCGCGGTTCGGCCGGATCGACATCCTGGTGAACAACGCCGGCGTGGTGACGCGTCATTCGATACTCGACGTCCCTCTGGCCGAGTGGGATCGCGTGGTGCGAACCAATCTCTACGGCTGCTTCCACTGCTCGCGGCTCGTCGGTCAGCACATGGTGGAGGGCGGCGGGGGAGGCAAGATCGTCAGCATCTCCTCGATCCACGGGCGCGTGGCCAAGGCAGGCATGGGGCCGTATTGCGCCACCAAGGCCGCCGTCGAATTGTTCAGCAAGCAGCTCGCGGTGGAGCTGGCTCCGCACCGGGTCAATGTCAATGTCGTGGCGTCCGGGACGATCGTCACGGAGATCAATCTG
>CAYOTD010000829.1:0-2347 GCA_964406685.1 uncultured Solibacteraceae bacterium
GCGCGGGGGGGGCTCTTTATTGTATAAAAATTTGCCAATTATCCTTTTCGGGGGGGCGGCTTTTGGCCCCCCCACGACCCTGGCCACGGCGGGAGAGTTGTCCGGACGGCGCGCGCCCGGTTTCTCGCTGCCGGACTCGCGTCTCCGCCAGCACGACTTGCAGGATTACCGCGGCCGGGTCGTATTGATTGACATCATGAAGACCGACTGCCCGCACTGCCAGACGGTGGTGCAGACCCTGGAGAAGGCGCGGAAGAAGTACGGGGACCGGATCGCGGTTCTCACGGTGGTCAATCCGCCGGACACGATCAACCAGGTTCAGGCCTTCATCCAGCAACACAATCTCACCTCCCCGGTGCTGTTCGACTGCGGACAGATGGCGGCTTCCTATTTGAAAGCCTCGCCGGAGCGGCCGACGATTAAAGTGCCGCATCTGTTTGTCGTGGACCGCGCGGGCCGGATCGTCGAGGACTTCGGCTACTCGGCCGAGACAAAGGCGATCCTGGAAGGCGAGGGGCTGTATCCGATCCTGGACAAGCTGGTGGCCCCGGCGGCGAAGAAGTAAGTAATTCCGATCTTATACTCTTCTTACACCAGACTTGCATTTCCTAGCGGCATCGTGGGGTAGAATCAGGTAACCCCTGAGAAGGAGCGGGCTCCGATGCCGAACGACACTTTAACCGTAACCGATAATCGCACCGGCAAGACCTATGAGATCCCCGTTTCGGACGGAACGATCCGGGCGATCGATCTCCGCCAGATCAAGACATCGGCCGACGATTTTGGCCTGATGTCCTACGACCCTGGGTTTTTGAACACGGCTTCCTGCAAGAGCCGCATCACGTTTATCGACGGCGACAAGGGGATCCTGGAATACCGGGGATACCCCATCGCGCAACTGGCCGAGCGCAGCAGTTACCTGGAAGTCGCCTGGCTGCTGCGAAACGGCGAGCTTCCCAACCGCCAACAGCTCGACACATGGACCGGAACGATACGCCGGCGCAGCGAGGTTCCGGAGTGGATCGACGGTCTGACCAGGAGCTTTCCCCTCGAGGTCCACCCGATGGCAAAGCTGATTGCCACGGTGGCGGCGGCGGCCACGATCCACCCGGAGGCACGCAAGATTCAGGACCCCGCCGAACGGCATAACGCTTTCTGCAACCTGCTGGCCCGGCTGCCGACGGTGGCGGCCCGCGGCTACCGGCAATCGCTGGGGCTGCCCTTTGTGCCGCCCAATCCCGAACTGTCCTACGCGGGCGATTTTCTGAACATGATGTTCGCCAAGCCGGGGGTGCGCTACACGCCCCCGCCGGCGCGCGCCATGGACATTCTGTTCATCCTGCACGCGGACCACGAACAGAACTGCTCGACCAGCACGATGCGGGTGGTGGGCAGTTCTCACGCCAGCCCCTACACGTCGCTGGCCGCGGCGGCGGCGGCGCTCTATGGGCCGCTGCACGGCGGAGCCAACGAAGCGGTGCTGGACATGCTGCGCGAGATCGGATCGAAAGATCGGATTCCGGAGTACGTGAAGCGCGTCAAGGCGGGCGAAGTGAAGCTGATGGGCTTCGGCCACCGGGTCTACAAGAACTACGATCCGCGGGCCCGCATCATCAAGCAGGCCGCCGACGAGGTGTTCGCCGTGACGGGGAAGAACCCCCTGCTGGAGATGGCGGTCGAACTGGAGCGGATCGCACTGGAAGACGACTACTTCGTCTCGCGAAAGCTCTATCCGAACGTCGATTTCTACTCGGGCATCATCTACGCGGCCATGGGCTTCCCGACGGCCATGTTCACCGTGCTGTTCGCCCTGGGGCGGGCGGCCGGGTGGCTGGCGCAATGGGAAGAACTGGTGCTGGATGGGGAGCAGAAGATCGCCCGGCCGCGGCAAGTCTACCTGGGGCCGGCGCGCCGCGACTACGTTCCGATGGAGCAGCGCGGGACCGTGGGAACCCAGAGAGCGGCAGTTTAACATCCGGGGAGCGGGAGAAACCGCTCCGGGTTTTCTACAATGGTGGGTATGCCAAATCCCACCGATGAGTTCTACCGCATCCGCAAGCTGCCGCCCTACGTGTTTGCCGTCGTCAACGAGATGAAGGCAAAGCTGCGGGCCGCACAGCAGGATGTGGTTGACCTCGGCATGGGCAACCCGGACGGCGCTACCCCGCGGGCCATCGTCTCCAAGCTGGTGGAGGCGGCCCGCAACCCGCGCAATCACCGCTACTCGATGTCGCGGGGCATTCCCAACCTGCGGCTGGAGATTGCCAAGAGGTACCAGAAAAGCTACGGGGTCAGCCTCGATCCGGAGAAAGAGGCCATCGTCACCATCGGCGCCAAGGACGCCCTG
>CAYOTD010000830.1:0-2344 GCA_964406685.1 uncultured Solibacteraceae bacterium
GCACGGTGGCGCTGCGGCGATCAATCAGCCCGACCGCGGCGTCGATGAAGGCGCCCTCCTGGTTGGTGGCGACCAGCCGGTAAATCTCTTTTTGCGGGCCCTCCGCCTCCTGAAACAGCCGCACCCCTTCGCCCTGCAACGCAGTGGCGAACGCCTTCCACGCCGACTCGGACTGCTCTGGCCACAAATTGCCCAAAATCAGCGCCGCGTGCTCAGAGCTGGGCTTCGGAATATCACCGCCACCGACCACACTCATCTCGGCGCCAACCGCTCACACAACACATCCATTTCGTCGGCCGTCTCCCGCATCATGCCATATGCGTTTCCACTTGCCACATCGAAGGTTCCGTAGGCGGTCGACAGGGTGCGTAACGCGGCGGCTGCCGCGGTCGCCGCTCGAGCGAGGAGGATGGCCGTTCCGGGGGCGATGCCGGCGGCCAAGGTGTCGCCGGCCTGATCATAAAAATCGGCGGCCTTGTGCACGGCCGCGGTCCACTCCGGGTTTTCCCGCACCGGCGGGTCCATAACCGTCATGTCCTTCGGGATCACCGCTTGTGCATCTGATGCGGCGTGGATCTTGTCGCCGGCAGCCCACCACGCTTGGCAGGTACGGCGGTCGGCGTCAGCGGTGGGAAGCGATGGCGGCTTCGGCGGGGCGGGTGGTGTCGCGGTCACCGTGACAGTCGCCGGCGGATACGCACGGCCGGAACCGCCGCGGCTGGCCACCTGGGCGGTGATCACGGTGGCGATGGTTGCGGCCACCACCGCCACCGCGGTGAACCCAGCAGCGATCGGCCACCGGCGGCGCGGCCGGGGCGGCAGCGAGAACGGCGGGGGCAGCGGTTGAGGCGGCGGTTGCCATCCAGGCGACGCAACAGGTTCGGGCATTCAGGTGGTCCACACCTTGCCGGGCACACTCGGCGCCATAACCGGCGTCGGGAACTGGGCCCCGGCGCGCGTGTAATCCTCGGCGCCCTGCTGATCCTGCTCCACCAGCACCGGCGGCGACTCAGTGAGCGCCGCGGTCTGCTGCGTCGCGGCCGCCACGTCGGCGGTGTCACGGGCCGTCAACGACGTCTTGATCGAGGCGGCGACGGCCCCGGCGTGTGTCCCCGCATCCGTAACAGCGGCGCTCGCCAAGTCCTCGGGCAGGAGTTGCATCCGATCAGCACTCATGCGGGCATTCTCGCCCACCAATACGACACCGGGAAAGGAAGACCCGAGAATGCACCTGGAGACGGCGCACGCAACTTGAGTGAGCGCCAAGCATATGCGCAGGTGACGGCTGCGTTGCGATAAGTCGGCTGCTGTGATCGCTGTCGGTACCCACGACAGGGTTGCTCGGCGGTCGCACCAGGCTTTCAACCGTCACGAGGCGATACGCGAGAGGCAGGCCACAGCGGACGTGGGATGCGCGGGTATAGCGCGCGGTGGGTTGTGTGGGTGATGGGGAGGTGCTCGGTGGCTGCCCTTGATGAGTTGGAGTTGGTGTCTCAAGCAGCAGCATCAGCGTTACTGCGGGCTGTTTGGGCCCGGCCCGGCCGGCGGGGAGGGTTTTGCCGATCTGAGTAGCGCCGCGCGGTGTGAGGTGGAGTCGCCGTCGAGGAACGTCATTGGCTGATGCGCCCGCCGGAGGGGCCCGACCACTTCGATGCTTTCAACGTCCACATCCATGGCATCACCTGCGGAATTGGTCGCCGATCAGCCTCGGTGGATAGAGCGGCTACCGTCGATCCTCGACTTCATCGGCGATGACGTCGAGGTCGCCCACAACGCCGGGTTCGACACGGGAGTCATTCGGTGTGCCTGCGATGCCGATGGCGTGGTGTGGGCGCTCGCGGACGCGCTTGCCGTCACCGACGTAATCCGCGGGCTGTGTGGGCTGAAAGGGACTGCGGATCTGGAAACGCTTGCCACAGCTCTCGGAGCCCGGTCGGCTTCGGGCCGACGGATATCGGAATTGCTCATCGGCGCGCGACGGCCGGGATCAGGGCGGAACTCGACGTGCCGGCGCGCAACGGGAAAACCGAGCCTGTCCCGATTCTGTCATGACCTTTACGGCCGTGTCGTCGTATTCACGGGAACACTGCGATCGATGAGCCGTAAGTCGGGGAAAGCGGGATGTGCGTGAGATGGCTCTGCTGCTTTCGCCCAGGATGATCAAAAAATGCCTGCTAGAAGTCGTGGTTGAGTGATGGGGTGTTGTTTGAGATATGTCAGGTGACTCAAGTAAGTGGGTCAACAGAGTAAGTGGGTCAACAGCCGCCCGTAACCTGCCGACGTGGCACGTCGCAAGCGTCTAACCTTATGGGCATGCGATTCAGCCGTGTCACCATCGATCCGT
>CAYOTD010000831.1:0-2343 GCA_964406685.1 uncultured Solibacteraceae bacterium
TGGTGATACAGTTCCACATGAAGCTTTGAAAAACGTGTTGTCTTTACCAGGGAGAGAACCATGGCGGAAGAAACCCAAGCCATCACCCGAAGAGGATTCGGAAAGACCGTGACCCAAGCCGGCGCCGTGGCCGCGGCCGCCGCCTCCGCGCTCGGCCAGGCCCCCGCGCCGGCTCCGGGAGCCCCGGCTCCGGCGGCGCCGGCCCCAGCCCAGCCCCCCCAGCCGGCGATTGGACCGGTGGTGGTCGGCCGGTACGCCCTCAACGATCAACTCGTCTTCGGCGGCATCGGTCTCCGCGGACGCGGCATGGCCGATCTCCGGCAACTGCTGGGCGACTCGCGAGTCCGCTTTGTGGCCATTGCCGACGTTCGGGAAAGCGCCCGCGAGATGGTCAAGAGCACGGTCGACAACTACTACAAGAACCACGACTGCGTGATGTATCGCGATCCGGCGGAGATCCTTGCGCGGAAGGACATCGACGCCTTGCTGATCGCCACCAGCGACCGCTGGCACGGGCCGATGGCGATCTGGGCGGCGCAGTCCGGCAAGGACATGTACATCGAGAAGCCGGCCGCCATGTCGATCGCCGAGAGCTACGCCCTGGCCGACAACGTCCGCCGCTACAACTCGATCTACCAATCCGGCGCCCAGCGCAAGAACCAGTTCGCCTTCGAGTTCGCGGTGGGACTGGCGCGCAGCGGCAAGCTCGGCCGTCTGCTGGCGGTGCACGCCGATACCGCCATTGGACTCGGAACCGTAGACGAAGGCGGACACGGCTGGTGGCCCGCCGACGCCCCCGAGCCCGATCCCCTCGTCTTCGATTGGGACAAGTGGCTTGGACCCTGTCTGTGGCGGCCGTACAACTCCAACTACGCCGACCGCGGCCGGGGACAGTTCTGGGATTTCCACGCCGGCCTGCTTGAGTGGGCCTCGCACACCGTCGCCATGGCCCAGTGGGCCGCCGACATGGAGTACACCGAACCGGTCGTCTACGAGCCGCAGGGCGGCATCTACCGCGGCGACGGCCTGATCAGCAGGTACACGATCAACTGCTGGTATGCCAACGGACTCAAGCTCGTCCTGCGAAACCACAGTTGGAACCTTCTCGGGTCGTGCAGCAACCGGTTCGAAGGAACCGAGGGCTGGGTGGAAACGGGCGACAGCGGGCGGATCGAAGTCTCTCCCAACCTGAAGTCTCTGGTACCCACCCGCCAGGGAACCCGCTACGACCCCACCGCGGAGCACATCCGCGAGTTCCTGCAATGCATCCGTTCCCGGACACAGCCCCGGGCCAACGCCGACGTCACGGCGCACACCCATGTCGCCTCTCACGCGGCCTGGATTTGCGCCCAACTGAACCGCAAGCTGACCTGGGATCCGGCAAAGCGGATGTTCCTCAACGACGAGGAAGCCAACCGCATGCGCAGCCGCGCCTATCGCGAGCCCTGGCGGACGGAAGCCCTGTCCACCAGCATGTAGGGAACCACAGAGGACTTGGAGACTACGGACATGTCACAAGCACGCGAACAGACACAACCGCCACAGGGAGCGCCCGCAGGTGGGCCGGGACCGGGGCAGCCGCCCCAGGCTGCCCGGCCGCAACGGCCGCCGGCTCCGACGGTTCCTCCCGAATTCGACGGGCTGCCGATCTGGAAGATGAAACCGGCGGAGCTCCTCGCGTTGGTGAAAGACCCGAAATCGACTGTGTTTCAGAAGGCCATCGCCTGCAAGAAACTGGCGTTCGTGGGCGGCAGGGAAGCCGTGCACCCGATGGCGGCGCTGCTCAGCCACCCGCAGCTTTCCTGCTACGCCCGCTTCGGCCTCGAGCCGAACCCCGACCCGTTGGTGGACGAGGTGCTGCGCGCGGCTCTCCCGAAGCTGACGGGCAGGTTGAAGGTGGGGGTCATCAACAGCATCGGCGTGCGCAAGGACGCCAAGGCGCTGGAAGCTCTGACGAAGCTGATCGACGACGGCGATGCCGAGGTCGCCGGAGCGGCGTCGGCCTCCGTGGGGATGATCGGAGGCCTTCAAGCGGCCCGGACGTTGCAGGCGGCTTTGGGCCGCACCAAGCCGCCGGTGTTTCCGGTGGTGGCCCGCGCCTGCCTGTTGTGCGCCGAGGGGCTGATGGCGAACAACCGCCCCCGTGCCCTCGAGCTGTACACCCAGTTGAGCGCGACCACCATGCCGGGACCGGTTCGCCTGGCCGCGCTCCGCGTACTCAATGCCGCGGGACCGCCGCCGCCGGGAGCGAAGGACTATCCGCCACCCACCGGCGAAGCCGCCGAGCGCGACCGCAGCGGCTTCCTCGGCCGTGGCCGATGACGCAGGGACTGATCACGCCAT
>CAYOTD010000832.1:0-2340 GCA_964406685.1 uncultured Solibacteraceae bacterium
AGGAATGCACGTCGATATCGTTCTCATACTCCCTCCGGAACTCTTCCGGAGCATGCTCGAGGTTGCTGTACGCTTTTTCGAGGCCGGCCTCTATGCCCGGGTCGCCGCCGGTGAATTCCTCCACCAGGCCCGCCCATTTGGCCGCCAACGCCTGCGCTTCCGCACTCGCGGGGTCCTTGTCGAGGATCCTCTTCGCGGCTTCGAACAGCTCCGCCCATTCCCTCTGAACGCGCGCCTGGTCCTGGGGCGTGAACTCCCTTCGCCCCAGTGATTCCAGCTGTTCCCTCGTGTAGAACCTCTTGAACCATTCGTATTTCTGTTCCATCTGTATCGCCTTGATGACCCGTGTTAGAGATTCCCAATCCAGATCTTGCGCCATTTCGAGCGTCGCCTGTAGGTTCTCGATGGCGCCGATCACCTCGTCGATCTGCCCGCGCTTCTCGTGCATCATCCGCCTCTGGATCTCCAGCGACTCCCGAATACCCATGGGGCTGGCGGCGAGCATTTGGCGTATCTGTTCCAGGGAGAATCCCAGGAACTTGAGCGCCAGGATCTGCTGCAACGCTATCAGGTCGCGATCCGCGTATCGGCGGTGCCCCGCCGCGGTCACGAGTGACGGCCGCAGGAGACCGGCGCGATGGTAGAAGCGGAGCGTCCGGACGGTGACTCCGGCCTTCTCGGCGAACCGGCTGGTTGTGTAGTATCCCGGGTCCAAGGCTCAGACCTCCCCTCAATGACGAGCCTACATCATGACGTAACGTCACCCGCAAGATCCAATTTTATCATGAACTTATGGACACCCTGGAATGAGCAGGGTTCTCGGCGCGTTGCTTGAAAGATCCTAGAACATCATTGTGGAGACATCGCGCTGACTTTTTGCGTGGGAGCCGGCGTCTCGCGGGGGGCCGATGGCATGAATCTCGGAAAACGACTCGAGGAAGAAGTCCTGGTTTTCGATGGCGCGACAGGCACGATGCTGCAGGGTCTCGGGCTTCCGGCGGGGCATTGCCCCGACGCCTGGTGCCTGGAAGAACCCGCCATGGTCGCCTCGGTGCACGAACGGTACGTGGAGGCCGGCGCGCAGATCGTGGAGACGAATACCTTCGGGGCTACTCCGGTCCGCCTTTCCCACTATGGTCTCCAGGACAGGGTCAGGGACATAAATCTGGCGGCGGTCCGCATCGCCAGGGAGGCGGTGGCCCGTCGGGCGATGGTGGCGGGATCCATGGGGCCTCTCGGGGTCATGGTAGAGCCCCTGGGAGATGTCTCGTTCGATATGGCTTACAGGGAATTCGCGGCGCAGGCCGGGGCATTCGGCGAGGCGCGTCCCGATTTCATAATCATCGAGACCATCGGGGACCTGAACGAAATCAGAGCGGCGATACTAGCATGCAAGGACCGCGCCCCGGGGATCAAGATCATCGCCCAGATGACCATGGGAGCGGACGGGCGCACGTTCACCGGGACAGACCCGGAGACCGCCGGCCTCGTTTTGCAATCGCTGGGGGCTGACGTCATCGGGTTCAACTGTTCCGTCGGCCCCGATTCCCTTTTGAGTGCGGTCGAGCGTATCCGCCGCGTGGCCCGCGTCCCGGTTTCCGTCCAACCCAACGCGGGGATGCCGGTGCTGCAACCGGACGGTAGAACCACGTTCCCTATGGGGCCCGAGGAGTTCGCGTCCTACGGCCCCGGCCTTGTGGAGGCGGGGGCCGCCATAGTCGGTGGGTGCTGCGGCACCACGCCGGATCATATACGCTGCTTGCGGAAAGCCGTAGAGGGACTTCGGCCGCGGCGGGATCCCGGCCCCCTGGGACGGGCCTTCGGCCTGGCTTCGCGAACGCAATCGCTATTCATAGTCGGCCGGGGCGGTGAATGCGCCGCGCCGGGGGCAGAGCGGCCCACGGTAGTGCCGGCCGCGGCAGGGCCGGCGTGCGCCGCCACGGCAGTGATCGGTGGGCGACTGGACCCTTCGCGGCGCGAGGATCTCGCCGCTGACATGCGGGAAGGCAGGTTAAGCCTTTTCAAGAAGGAAGCGAGGGAGCAAGTCGCGACGGGGGCGCAGGTGCTGGCGATAAGCGCCGGCGCGCCCGGGATGGAAGAGGTTTCGGCCATGGAGAGGGCCGTGCGGGTGGCCCAGCGGACAGTGCGCGTGCCGTTGTATCTGAGGTCGTCATCGGTTGAGGTTCTTGAAGCCGGCCTCAAGGCCGTAGTGGGCAAGTGTCTGGTGGGTCCGCTCACACCGGCGTACCCTCGCGCGGAGGCGGTGCTGGCCGTCGCCAGGCGATATGGCGCCGCCGTGGTAGGCATCACCATCGATGATGGGGGTGGCCCATCGTCTGC
>CAYOTD010000833.1:0-2329 GCA_964406685.1 uncultured Solibacteraceae bacterium
GAGACACCCAGGTCCGCCAGGGCGAAATCCAGTCCGCGGCCAAGCTCTGGAAGGAGCTGTCGGATTCCGGCAAAGTTCATCCGCCTGACCACCAAGACGTCCTCGCCGAATCCCAGCGCGCGCAAGCGTGCTTCCGTACGGGGAAGCTCGACGGGATCCACATCAATGCCGAGGAGACGGCCGCCCGGCCGGAGGCGCGGAAGAATCGTCTGCGCGTGACCGCCGAAGCCCAGGGTAGCGTCGAGGCCCAGGTCTCCCGGTCGGGGGTCCAGGACCTCCAGCACTTCCTGCACGCAGATGGGTCGGTGTGTGCCCGCGGGCGTGTCGCCGCGCGCACGAACCTTGTCCAGCTCCTGCGCATGGCGCTCGGGATCCAGCTCCTTGTAGCGCTCCGCATAGCGGCGCGGATGGGTGCCCTTGTACCGCACCCGGCGGTGTCTACCCGGGGTTTCGTCGGCCACGCCTTGCGTCTCCTGCGAGCGCTTGCCAATCGCTGTTCGCGACCACCTAAGGCGACCGAGCGTATCGAGGGGTCTCCGACATGTCAACCGCGAATAACCGGGTCCAGGTGACCGACGCGTTGACCAATGGCGAGATGTGACGAGCGGCCCTCGGCAGTTCGAGTCCGGCACGGCTCCCCGGTTGGGACTCGAACATATTGCGAATGCGGTGTGAAGGGATGTAACGAGGGCTGATCGGGCTAGCCTTTGCTCAGTTTCTGGACCGTGGAGATGACAGCCCTGATGTTCTCGGTGGGAGCGTTGGGCGGCATGCCGCCGCCACAGGAGAAGAGGATGCGGCGGGTGTCCCGCAAGGAGCGGAACTGCTCTTCCACGGCGCGTTCTACGTCGGCCGGCGTGCCGGCGGCCAGGACATCCCGCGGCGGGATGTTGCCCATGAGGACCACCTTGCCGCCCGTCCAGGCCTGGAGGTCCTTCAGCGTGACGTCGATGCCCATGTTGTAGACGTTGATGCCCGTGTCCGAGAGATGCGGCGCGGAGGCCCTACAGGGCGAGTCGTTGTGGAAAAACCGGACCGAGACGCCCAGGCCGGTGAACAGTTCCTTCAGGTACGGCTGGGCGAACTCCCGGTAATCCTCCTCGCCGATGAAGCCGACGATGTCGTCCAAGAGCAGCACGCCATCGATGGTCGGGAAGCACTCGCGCTGATACGCCAGCCAGTCCGCGGTGAAATCCGTGATGAGGCGCAGCAATCGGTGGACCTTGTCCGGGCTGACCTTCATCTCCATGAGGAACTCGGTCGTGCCCATGAGGAACGACGCGATGTTCAGCGGCCCACGCGAGACGGCGAACCGGACCGTGTGCCCCGCCGCCTCGAGGCGCGGCAGGGTGTGCGTCAGGCGTTTGATGACGAACGGCAGCAAGCCGTCGCGGCGAGGATCGGGTTTGGTGAGCCGGTCGATGTCGTCCACGTTCTGGATGAGCTTCTCGGCGAAGGGGAACTCGTTGTCGTAGAACAGGCACTTCGCCCCGAACGCGGACGGCTCCGTGCACATTCCGTACTCCGACCAGAAGCCGGGGAGGAAGATGCATTCCGGGAAGTCCTGGATGGCCTTGAGGTTGGCGGCGAGCCAGCGCTCCTCGCTGGTGTAGTAGTCGAGGATCGTCATGCCCGCCCATTTCGGCAGCCACGGGCTGTCGATGATGAAGGCGGTCGGCAACGGGGTCAGCTTCTCCCCGCGAATGACGGCCTGCAGCGTCTGCCATTGTCGTTCGTTCATCGGGGGCGTCTCCTGTCAGCGCGTCAATCCCGCTGCCGATTCCAGGATGCGGGTCAGGTCCTGCACCGTGGCGGATCGGGGGTTGTTCTTCAGCAGGCGCTGGTTGCCGAAGGACTCCTCGGCCAGGCCGGGAATTCTGTCCTCCGAGATCTTGACGTCGGCCAGGACGTGCGGCAGGCCGACATCGGTGGCGAGCTGGTGCACCGCGACGGAAGCGCGCCTGGCGGCCTCGCGCTCGGAGAGCCCCTGGATGGGTTCGCCCAGCGCTACGGCGATCCGGGCAAACTTCTCCGTCGCGGCCATCTCGTTGAACTCCATGACATAGGGGAGCATCAGGGCGTTTGCGATCCCGTGAGCCACATTGAACTGGCCGCCCATGGCCATGGCGATGGCGTGCACCGCACCCAGGAACCCATTGGCAAAGGCCAGCCCGGCCAGCATGCTGGCGTTGGCCATGTGCCGCCGGGCTTCCAGATCGCTGCCATTGGCGACGGCCCGGCGCAGGTACTTGCCGATCAGTTGAATGGCTTCCAGGGCCAGGGGCAGCGTGATCGGCTGCGCATTCTTGGAGACGTAGGTCTCGATGGC
>CAYOTD010000834.1:0-2325 GCA_964406685.1 uncultured Solibacteraceae bacterium
CACCGCTGGCCAGCAGATCCGCGTTGATGGCGTCGAGCGAAGTGTCCAGGTCGGTGTCTACGGTGACGGTAACCGATGCCGTCTGGTCGCCGACGACGAACTTCAGCACCTGGCTGGTGGTGTCGGCGAACGTCGCTCCGGCGCCCGTGATGGAGGTGTACTCGAAGTAGTCCGTGCCGGAAGCAACCACCGAGCCGAAGCCCAGGTTGTTGTCGACATCGCCCTGGACCAGTACCTCAAAGGCTTCGCCCTTGCTGGAGGTGAAGGCCAGCGCGGCGCCGGGCGTGGTGGCGGTCATGGTGATGCCCGCCTCGGCCAGGGTGGCGTTGTTGGTCACCTGCGAGCTCAGGTCCGCGATCACCGATTCAATGGTCGTCGAGGTGCCCGTGACGGCGCTCAGGGTCAGGTCCACCGGGCTGGCCATTCCGCCGCCCTGGAAGCGCACGCGGATGGTCGTGTTGGCATCCCAGGTGGAGCTTGCCGCGGCGGCATTGGCGCCCGCCGTGTAGGTCACGCCGAGGCTCTTGCCGGTGGCGTCGGAGGAACTGGTGTAGTTACCCATCAGGGCGTTGGCCATCCGGTCGCCGGCGCGCACCTGGAACGCCGAGGAACTGGACGAGAAGGTCAACTGCTTGGTGCCATCGGTGGCGGTATTGACGGCCGCCGTGATGCTGGCGTTCTTGAACGCCGTGGCCGCTTCCGTGGTCCCGTTACCCGCCGTCTCGATGGCGTTGTTGATGGCCGCCACCAGGGTGTCGGTGTCGGTGACCCCGGACAGGTTGACCGACAGCTTGATCCGGTCGCCGCCGGCGAACCCCGCGCCGTAGACGTAGAAGTCGGTGTAGCCGCTGGTGGCCACGCTGTTCAGGTTGGTGGTGTTGGTGACGATGTCCTCGACCGAAGTGGAAGCCGCCCCCGTGCCGATGTCGGTACCGGTAACGCCCATCACCTGATAGCCCTTCAGACCCAGGCTCTTGGCGTCGACGGTGGAGTTGCTCAGGTCCACTGACACCGATCCGTTGGTGATCTGCGCCGAGGTGGCCTCGCCGGTGTGGGCCCGGCCGCCGCCGACAAACACCGACAGGGTCTTGGCGAACAGGCCGCCGGTGTCCAGTCCGATGGCCTTGGCTTGCCGGTCGATTTCGTCGATGACGCTGGCGAACTCGCTGTTCAGCACGCTGCGGTCGCCGGTGAAGGTGCCGGAGGCGGATTGCGCCGCCAGGGTGCGAGCGCGGTCGAGCAGGTTGGAAATGTTGTTGATGCCGCCGTCGATCGTCTGCAAGGTGGCCAGACCGTCGTTGGCGTTGGAGATGCCCTGGGTGAGAACCGCGCGGTCGGAACGCATGCTGTTAGCGACCGCCAGACCGGCCGCGTCGTCGCCGGATTTGACGATCTTCAAACCCGAACTGACGCGGTTGATGGTCTTTTGCTGGAAGTTGGTAGTTTGCCGCAGGTACTCCTGTGCCTGCAAGCTGGGAATGTTGGTGAGAAGGCTGTACGCCATGTTGTCTCCTGGAAGCCGTTTTTAACCGGGAATCCTTCCCGGCCCGGGCGAATCCTCCGCCCGTTTGTCGCTTCCAATGGCCTTATCGGAACCCCTGGGGGGTAGCTTGATGAAAAGGAAGGGAGTAGGTATGTTCCTCCTAGGAGATGGACCGAGAGGACTCCTCCGCCCGGCGCACGGTAGTACTATAGAAACCGGATGCCTCAGACGCAGACCACCAGTTTTGGCCTACTGGAATATACCGAGGACGCCGTTGTCGAGTTTCCCGGCGGCCTGCCCGCCTTTGAGGATCAGAAGCGCTTCGTCTTGATTGAACGGCCGGATCTGGCTCCTCTGGTGTTCCTCCAGAGCCTGGACCGGCATGACCTGGCTCTTCCGGCCATACCGATAGCCACGGTGGCGCCCGACTACCCGCTGGAGTTGTCCGATGAGGACCGGTTGCTGCTGGGTGTGTCCGGGGATGCCCCGTTGGAGAAGGCCGGCCTGCTGTGCCTGGCCGTAGTCACCATCTCCCGGGACGCGCCTCCGACCGTCAACCTGATGGCGCCGGTGGTGATGAACCCGGCCCTCAGGCGGGCCGTGCAGGCGATCCAGACGACTGCCCAGTACTCCCACGCGCACCCGCTGTTCTGCCCGGAGGAGGGTCAAAGCCCATGCTCGTAATCCGGCGCAAGGCGGGTGAGTCGCTACTGATCGGTCCGGAGATCGAGATCGAGATCATCGACCTGTCTCCCAGCCGGGTCAAGCTGGGCATCCACGCTCCGCGCGAGGTGCTCATCCTGCGCAAGGAAGTCAAGTTAACCGCGGAGCAGAACCGGGCG
>CAYOTD010000835.1:0-2324 GCA_964406685.1 uncultured Solibacteraceae bacterium
CTCGAAAAGTGGATTCTCGGCGAAAAGCAGCGAACTGATGTGACTGTCCAAACGCGAAGGAGCAACGCCGATGACGACCACCAACGACCAGAACCAGACGCCGGACGCCAGCGCGATCCTGGGCACGCTGCGGATCAAGAAGATGCAGCGCCGCACGAGCTGCGGCGGGACCTGGGTGCTGGGCACGATCGCCGGCCACCGCTTCGACGCCCTGGTCTTCGCCGAGCACGCCGAGCGCGAGGAGTTCGAGCTGGGCGACAGCCGCATCTCGAAGCTCTGGCTCAAGCACATCGACACGCAGATGACGGCCGCGAATTTCGATCGCGGCTGGGACATCCGCCCGACCACGCCCCTGGCCGCCGCGATTGCCGACCTGTTGGCGGCCGGGCTGGCCGAGCACGTCTTTGGCAACTAACGAGGAGTAGGCGCCATGAACAGCAGAATCGGAAAGCGAGTTCGGATTCTCGGCGGGATGCAGGAGTTCGTCGGCAAGATCGGCACGATCGTCGACGTCGAGAAGCACAGCCGCGAGCCCGCGTACTACCGCGTGCGGCTCGACACGCCGGTCCAGATCCCGCTGGTCGGCCTGGTACGCGACGATCTCTGGCAGGGCCACATGCTCAAAACGATTCGCGAACGCTAGCGCCGCCGAAACCCGCCGCGGCGGGTCGCCCGGGCGCTGGAGACCCGGGCCTGACGAGGCAACGTGAAAGGACGAGCCATGAAGAAGGACGAGATCAAGGTCGGGCAGAGCTACGAGGCGAAGGTCAGCAACCGCATCGTGACCGTGCGGATCGACAGCACCAACAGCCACGGCGGGTGGAACGCGACCAACACCGCCACCGGCAAGCGCATTCGCATCAAGAGCGCGCAGCGCCTGCGGCGCGCTGCGGGCGCGGAGGCGTCGACGGGCCGGCGTCCGCGCCGGGCCGCCCAGGTGGAAACCGCCGCGCCCGAGATCAACCCGACCGTCGAGGTCATCACCGGCCAGCCGCTGCCCGAAACCACCGGCGGCCAGCGCGCCAAACCCCGCCGCGCGAAGAAGGTGACCGAGCCGAAGGCGAAGCGCGTCAGCGCCCTGGACGCCGCGGCCCAGGTCCTCGCCGACAGCGACAAGCCGCTGCGTGCGAAGGAGATGATCGAGGTCATGACGGCGCGCGGCCTGTGGTCGAGCCCGAACGGCAAGACGCCCGAGGCCACACTGTACGCCGCGATCCTGCGCGAGATCGGCACGAAGGGCGACGCGGCCCGTTTCCGTAAGGTCGAACGCGGGCAGTTCGAGTTCAGCGGCGCGGCCGCCGTGGGAGCGTGACCCATGACCAGCGAACTGGATCGCCTGCGCGCGGTGCTCAGCGCCGCCCAGGCGGTCCTCGCCGCACGCGAGGACCAGATGCTGACCCGCGCCGAATGGGACGCCCTGCAGACAGCCGTAGCCGCCGCCAGCACGCAGCCCGAACAGCTGGAGCAACACGAAACCGAGCGCTAGCACGCGACGCATATCAGCCCTCCACAGACGCCTCGGCCACTGCCGAGGCGTTCTCACTCCGGGCGACCCGCTCCGCCTTCCGTCCCGTGAACTTCTCCCACCGGTCGACGATCACGTCGCAATACAGCGGGTCGAGCTCCATCAGGTAGGCGTGGCGTCCCGTCTGCTCGGCGGCGATGAGGGTCGAGCCGCTCCCACCGAACAGGTCCAGCACGTTTTCCCCAGCGCGCGACGAGTACTGGATGGCGCGCACCGCCAACTCGACGGGCTTCTCCGTCAGGTGGATCATCGATTGCGGGTTGACCTTCTTGACATGCCAGAGGTCGGTCGCGTTGTTCGGCCCCAGGAACACATGCGCAGCGCCCTCGCGCCACGTATAGAAGCACCATTCATGCGCTCCCATGAAGTCCTTGCGCGTGAGCACGGGATGCTGCTTGTCCCAGATGATGGCCTGCGAGAAATACAGCCCCGCCTCCTTCAGGGCGGCCGGGTAATTCGAGCAGTTGGCGTAGCCGCCCCAGATGTAGGCGGCGCGGCCGGGGAGCAGCACGCGGGCGATGTTGCCGAACCAGGCGCGCAGCAGCGCTGCGAAAGCCTCATCGCTGACGAAGTCGTTTTCGAGCGGGCGGTCCTTGGGGCGCAGCTTGCGCGAGGTGCGCTTCGCCTTGTCTGGATCGCGCGCGAGGTCGAACCCCTGGTGGTGCGTCATCGCGCCGTCGCGCCGCGCGTTCTCCGTGGCCTGGAACGAGGACAACCCCGCCGCGATCGCGTTGTTGCTGCGAGGCTCGACCTTCACGTTGTACGGCGGGTCGGTGTTGACCAGGTGAACGGGCTGGCC
>CAYOTD010000836.1:0-2306 GCA_964406685.1 uncultured Solibacteraceae bacterium
CAGCCGGCCGTCGTATTTCATGGCGATGACGCCCAACTGCATCCACTGCACGAAGGGTCCGGCGACGCCGAAGTTCGAGCACGCCGGCGCGCCGCCCTTGCAGGCCCGGATCCAGTCGCGATAGTGGCCGGGCGAGCGTGACAGGAACTGCGGCGGCAGCTCGTACTCCTTCATCTTCTCTTCCGGCACCAGCCGCGTCCGCTCGCCGTAGCAGCCGGTGGTGATCATGCCCTTCTCGCCGATAAACAGGCTGCCGTTGCAGTCCTTGTCGCCGATCATCTCACCCGGCGGCACGCCCGGAATCTCCGGCGGCTTGGTCAGCCCGTCGTGCCAGAAGACCTTAACCGGCGGCATCGCCCCCCGCGCGGGGAAGTCGAACCGGATCACGGCCCGCTGCGGGAAGGTGTACTTCGACTTGCCCTCCTGCTTGATGCACTCGACGCTGGTGGGCGCGGTCAGCCGCAGCGCCATGTTGGGCGTGCCCAGAATGTGACACGCCATGTCGCCGATGGCGCCGCAGCCGAAATCCGGGAAGCCGCGCCAGTGGTGCGGCGCGTAGGCCGGGCTGAAGGGCCGCCAGGCGGCGATGCCCAGCCAGACGTCCCAATCGAGCGTGGCCGGAACGGGCGCCTCGGTGGGAACCACGTCCGGACCCTGCGGCCAGTACTTCAGCGGCCGGTTGGTCCAGGCGTGGACTTCGGTCACGTTGCCGATCTCGCCCGACCAGAGCATCTCGCAGCACTCCCGCGCGCCGGGGTTCGAGTAGCCCTGGTTGCCCATCTGCGTGGCGACGCCGTACTTCTCCGCCGCCAGGGTCAACTGCTGCGCTTCCCACACGGTGCGGGTCAGCGGTTTCTGGCAGTAGACATGCTTGCCGCGCGCCATGGCCCACATGGCCGCCGTGGCGTGCATGTGGTCCGGGCAGGAAACCAGCACCGCATCGATCTCCTTGCCCTGCTTGTCGAACATGCGCCGGAAGTCCTTGTACTTCGGCACGTTCGGGTACTGGCTGTAGGTCTTTTCGGCGCGCTTGTCGTCCGGGTCCGCCATGGCGACGATGTTCTCCGTCTTGCAGCCGGCAATGTCGGAGTTGCCCTTGCCGCCCGCGCCGATGGCGGCCACGTTCAGTTTCTCGTTCGGAGATTTATAGCCGAGTTGCTTCAAGGAAGCGGAGCTGCCGAAGCCCGAGGCAGGAACCGCCCCGGCCAGCAGGCTTCCGAGGAAGAAATGCCTTCTGGAAGTGCCCTTTTGTTCCATCAGATAGAATTATACCGGCTTGGAGGCGCCTCCGGCGCGAATTCTGGTCTGTCGTTTCACTAACGCGTGCGGAAGCGGTCGTTCAGGCGCGCCAACTGGTCGCCGAGCGAGGGTTTCGCCGGCGGCGCCTTGCGTTGCGGCGCCGCCTGGAGCGCCTTCATCGACAGCGCGATCCGCTTGGCTTTGGGGTCGGCGCTGAGCACCTGCACTTTCACGATCTGTCCCGCCTTGACCGCGTCGGCCGGCTCCTTGATATAGGTGTTCGAGATCTCGCTCAAGTGAACCAGGCCGTCCTGGTGGACGCCGATATCGACGAAGGCGCCGAAGCGGGTGACGTTGGTGATGGTCCCTTCCAGCGTCATGCCGGGCTTGAGATCGGCGATCTCGCGGACATCCTCGCGGAACTTGGGCGCGACGAAAGTGGCGCGCGGGTCGCGGCCCGGCTTGCGCAACTCCTCGCGGATGTCACGCAGGGTGTAGACACCGACGCTCTCGGTTTGAAAATCCTCGATGCGGACCTTCTCCACCAGCTCCGGCCGCGCGATCAGCTCCGGGATCTCGACGCCGAGGGAAGCCGCGATTCGCTCCACCACCGGGTACGATTCCGGATGCACGGCGGTCATGTCCAGAGGGTTGTCGCCGCCGCGGATGCGCAGGAACCCGGCCGCCTGCTCGAAGGTCTTGGGACCGAACCCGCTCACCGCCGTCAACTGGAGCCGCGAGCGGAACCGCCCGTTCTCGTTGCGGAACTCGACGATCTTCTGCGCGGTGCGCTCGTTGATGCCGGCCACATAGCGCAGCAGCGCCCAGGAAGCGGTATTCAGGTCCACGCCCACGCGGTTGACGCAGGATTCCACCGTCGCCTCCAGGCTCTGCTTCAACCGCTTCTGATCGACGTCGTGCTGGTACTGGCCGACGCCGATCGACTTGGGATCGATCTTGACCAGTTCGGCCAGCGGGTCCTGAAGCCGCCGGGCGATGGAGATGGCGCCGCGCACGGTGAGGTCGAGGTCGGGGAACTCGGCGCGGGCGATGTCTGATGCGGAGTA
>CAYOTD010000837.1:0-2306 GCA_964406685.1 uncultured Solibacteraceae bacterium
AAACGCGACACCGGATTGACGCGGCAGTTCAACGCGAGAGATGCTTGGATCGCCATCTCGACGGCCTGCCGGCTCAGCACCGGCAGCGCGCCCGGCAATCCCATGCACACCGGGCAGACGGTGGTGTTGGGCGGCGCGCCGAACCCGGTCGGGCATCCGCAGAAGATCTTCGTGCGGGTGGCGAGCTGCACGTGGACTTCCAGGCCGATGACCGCTTCATACCGGGCCATCACCTCGGGCGCCACCAGCGTCGGAGCGGAGGACATAGTCCATTATAGGCGCGGCTTTGTTCCGATCCGCTCACCGCAAATAGAACAAACTCAACCGCGGCAGCGCGGCAAACTCGAGCAGACGCCGGTCCAGATACTGCTTCTCCAGCATCGCCAGTTGCTCGGCGCTCATTCGCCTGCGGTAAGGCCGCAGTTCGGCGTCCAGCGCCCGCCGCGCGGCGAACAGCGCCTCGCCGCTGTGGCTGGCGCGCGCCAGCGCGATCATCTTCTCTTCCAGCGCCGTCAGTCGCTGCTCGAGTTGCTCCAGGTCGCCGTAGTGCGTCTCGGCCTCGCTCGCCAGCCCGTCGAGCGCCCCCGCGATCTCATCAAAGCCGGGACACAAGTGAAGCGCGCGCGCGTTGCGCTCCAGATAGGCCCGCAACTCGTCGAGGGTGAACGGCGCCGGCGCCGGCTCGCGTGCGGGCGCCGTGCCCCCGTCGGCCATCGCCTGCGCCTCCGCCATCACGGCCTGCACGCAGTAGGCCACCGAGTTCACCATCTGCGTCTTCGACTTGCGGGCGCGCCACTTCTCGAAGGCCGCGTCGATGCCGCGGAGCACGGCCTCCAGCGGAACTCCCGCGTTCTTCCAGCCTTCGATCAACGCCCAGTCGAGCGGAGAGAGCAGGAACAGCCCAGTGCCGCGGGCGCGCTGGAAATGCTCCTCGATCTCGGTGAAGTAGTTGAAGTAGTTGTAGGCCCAGTTGTCCTGCTCTTGTGTCACTGCGTCCGGTTCCGTTCCCAAATCAGTTCCAGGCCCTTCAGCGTCAGGTCGTCGTCGATGATCTTCAGATACCGCGAGCCGCGCACGATCAGCCGCGCCTGCCCGCCGGTGGCGATGGCGCGCGTGTCCGGACCCAACTCGGCGATCATCCGCTCCAGGATGCCGTCGATCTTGCCGATCGCGCCGTAGTAGAGGCCGGACTGCATACTGCCCACCGTGTTGGTGCCGATCAGCCGGGCCGGCTCGCGGAAATCGACCAGCGGCAGGCGCGCGGTCTTGGCGAACAGCGCTTCAATCGAGATCGCGATGCCGGCGCAGATCACCCCGCCCAGGTACTCGGCCTTGGCCGAGATGGCGTCGAAGGTGATGGCTGTCCCCAGATCCACCACCACGCACGGCCCGCCATACAGGTGATACGCGGCCACGCCGTTCACCACGCGGTCCGCGCCCACCTCCCGCGGATTGTCGTAGCGGATCTTGAGGCCGGTGTCGGTTTCCGGAGTCACAAACAGCGCTTCGGTGTCGAAGTACTGCCGCGCCATGGCGGCCAGAGTGGAATCCAGCGGCGGCACGACGCTGGCGATGATGATGCCGTCGATTCCGGCGGAATCCAGCGACGCCAGGGCGAACAGGTTGCGCAGCAGGATGCCCCATTCGTCCGCCGTCTGATCGTGCACCGTCCGCAGGCGCCAGTGCGCGCCCAACTCCCTTCCCTGAAAAACGCCGATAGTGACATTCGTGTTGCCGACATCGAGAGCGAGCAGCATGGGTGAGCCTTACTCGGGGCGGACACCGCCCGACACAATCAGTCTGCGCGATCCGTCCTCCCCGCGCAACCACAGGAACCCGGACAGATCCAGTCCGTCGGTCGTGCCACGCACCTGCTTGCCGTCCATCTCCACCACGACGCGCCGGCCGCGGGCGTAGCTCGACGCCTTCGCAAACAACTCCAGGATAGCGCCGGGACCGTGACGGGCCAGCAGCTCCAGATGGCGATCGACGGCGCCGAGCAACTCGATCAACAGCTCCTCGCGTGCAACCCTGGCGCCGGCCAGCCGCAGCGAGGTCGCGGTTCCGGCCAGCTCGGGCGGGAACTCCGCCTGAGCCACGTTCACGCCGATGCCGGCGACCGCGGTCTCGGCCGCGAGCTGCACCAGGATGCCGGCGCACTTCTTTCCGCCGATCAGGACATCGTTGGGCCAGCGCAGATCGCAGGCCACGCCCGCCGCGGCCGCAATCGACTCGGCCGCGGCCAGCCCCAGAGCCAGGGTCAACACCGGCGTCACGCCGCGCGCCGGGAGCACAAACGAGACGTA
>CAYOTD010000838.1:0-2302 GCA_964406685.1 uncultured Solibacteraceae bacterium
GGCTTTGTTTTCAGCGGGAGGCGATCACGGAATCAGCTGTCTTGGACAGCAGTGCTTCGAGATAATCTGCTGCTCGCAGCGCGTTCAACCCGCCACTCCCCAGCGAGAGTAAGTTCCGCTCGATCGCACCGCAGAACGCCAGAGTCATAACGGCATCGTACAGTCTTTCCGTGCGCAGCCAGTCGCTGGCCCAAGCTCGCAGACTCAGGGCAATGTGCTTCCAGGAGCAGAACCGGCATGACCCCGGAAGGGGCTCATCCTCCGGGGGATCGATTGCCAGGAGTACCAGCTCGTGTGAGGATCGCTGCCCAACCAGCCACTCGATGTAGCGCTCGAGCTGATCCGCTCCCAGAGCGGACTCGGTCTTCACCTCCACGCAGAGTACGCCTGCCTGCTCATGACTTAGTAGCAGATCAAGGCGGCCAAAAGGTGTAACCACCTCGCGCTCCACCGTCCATTGTCCGCTCAGGCCGGGCCGCACATCCAGTCCAAACAACGGTAGTATCCGCGCGGGATCATCCTGCCGTCCTGCGATCCATGCGAGCCAGTCGGAATAGACCTCTTCGCGGTCCCCTGCCAGCCATCGATGCGAACCGATTTCCAGCTTGGCGCTCAGCGGGTCGCCGACGCCCGGGAAGAACAAGCGGCTGGATTGCTCGATCAAGCCGCCCAGTCGCTGCGCAGACGCAGCGGCATCTTTCTCGGCCGCCTCCACCATCCTGCGAAGCGGTTCAAGAGGGATCTCGGCGTTCGTTCCCACGGGCAGCCTGTCGGCGAACTGGGCCCACGTCCTGAGGACGGGAGCCAGCGTTCTGGTTCTGGCGCACACCACCTATTATCCGGCTTGGACGGCAATTCTGGACGATGCAATCCGATAGACTGGTGCTTCACACATGCTTCCGGACAGCAAGCGCCGCCTGCTGTACAACAAGCGGCTCGCCCCGAACACGTTCGTGTTCTTTTTCCATAAGGGACCGAGCGAGACTTCGTGGAGCGTCCGCGACTACTCCGTTCCCGGCACGGTTGGGCTCCGGTACGCATCCGATTTCCAGGATGCCGCTGGCCGCATCCCACTGGCGTCCGAGATACGCGCGGCGGCTGAATACGACTTCCCCGCGCCGGCGCATCCCACTACTGACATCGATCACTGGCACTCGGCAATCGCGGCCAAGAACGCCGAGTACCTGGAGGGCCAGAGCGGGGCGGCGCCGCCGGCGACTGTCCTGGTTCCCCAGACGCAGCCGGTGGACGGGACGCTGTCTCCCTCGTTTCCGATCCTGAACCTGCCGAAACTGATGGCCTCGCCGAAGGCGCGGAAGCGCGGCGATATCGAGCGCATCCTGCACTCGGAGAACAGTGAGGACTACGTCACCTGGAACTTCTTCCAGTTGATCGACTCGGTTCCGGCTGCGTGCTGGTGGCCGGCGCTCCTGAAACTGACCGGAGTGACATCCCTCGACCCCGCGGACACGCCGGCCGTCCGGCTATGGCAAACCACCGCCGCGCCCAGGGCATACGAGGCATTGAGCCGCGAGCGCATGCGGACATCCGACAACCTCGCTTGGTGCAAGCGAAGCTTCGACATGGGTCCCGTGGAAGGCCCTTCGGAGATCGACATCACATTCGAGGGCCGGGACTACATCGCTTTCGTCGAGGCGAAGCTCGGCTCCGACGTCTCCCTCACCACCACCTATGACCCGGAACGGAACCAGATCGCCCGCAACATCGACTGCGCCCTGGAGGTCTGCGGCAAGCGGCGCCCGGTCTTCTGGATGTTCGTTCGAGACCGGCAGCCAACCCGGGCGTACGTGCAGTTGATGGATCGCTACCGGGCGGCCTCGGAACTGAACCGCTCGTTACCTCACCGGGCTATCTCGCGGTTGGGGGAGATCGCCTCCGGCCTCGCGGTGGTCACCTGGTCGGAGTTAATGGCCTTGTTGGCCGGCACGCCCCGAATGGGCGTCCAAGCCGAGGTCGAACGGGAACTGCGGCGCCGTGTCAGCTTCCTCTGAGCTTCAACTGCTTGCGCCGCCGTAAGCATTACGGGTATAAAGGCTTATTCGGGACAGTGCGATCCGTAGCTTTAGGCGACTCATGCCCAATGAAGCCGATACATGCCGGAAGTTCGTCGTCCCCAGGCTCCAGGCCGCTGGTTGGGAGACGGAGCCTCATCGCCTCCATGAGCAGGTAACCTTCACGGACGGGCGGATCATCGCCGCCGGAAGCAAGGGGCATCGCCGCCCGGGCAAGCGCGCCGACTACCTGCTTCGGTATCGTCCCGATCTCAGCATCGCCGTGGTGG
>CAYOTD010000839.1:0-2302 GCA_964406685.1 uncultured Solibacteraceae bacterium
TCAAGTTCACGGCCAGGACCCGATCCCATTCCGCATCCGCCACGCTCCCCAGCGGCGTCCGCGGAAACACCGAGGCACTGTTCACCAAGACATCGATCCGTCCGAAAGCCGCCAGGGCAGCCGCCAAGATCCGCTCCACGTCGGTCTGCACGGCCAGATCCCCCTGCACGGCGATCGGCTTGCCCCCGAAGCGCCTGGCCTGCGCGAGGACGTCCAGCGCCTCCTTCTCCGACTCGCGGTAATGAATGACCAACTCGGCCCCCCGTTCCGCCAGGGCCAGGGCCATTGCGCGACCCAGCCGCTTGGCGGCTCCGGTCACCAGGGCAACCTTTCCCTCCAGATCCATCGTCGCTCCCGTCGGCACGGCCGCGCGCGAATGCCGCGACGGCCTCTCAGCTCGACACCCGTTCCCGCGCCGCCCGAAGGACATGCGCCACGAGCCCTCCGCGCGGATCCCGGTCTCTTGCACCGCCGGAATTTGGCGCCCTCGCCAGGGCCCCCGCCCTCTCGATCGCGGGATCGTCCAGACGCCGGGTGGCCAGGAATCGCTCGCTGTCGATAGCCCGTTCCGGGCACCCCTCCCCGGTGATGTATAGCACCCGTGCGCCGCAGCAGGTTGCGAGATCCTCCTCCAGGGCCAGGACCGCAGCGACGGCCTGGAACTCTCCATCCGTCGGGGTGCGGCTGGCATAGGCCGATCCCGACCGAACCGGGGGCTCCGGCAGGCGCACATGTACGGCGAACTCCCCGAACTGGAGCGGCGGCCGAGCCGACTGGCACAGCGCCTCCACGGCGAGCTCGGACCAGCCATAGGGGCCGAACACGGCAACCTGCCCCCGACACGACAGCAGGGGAAGAATAACCCCGGGAACGGCCGCCGGGCGCGACAGCGCCTCGGCCAGCGTGACGGACCCGTCCCCGGACGCCAGACACTCCTCCAAGCCGTCCCCCAGGGCCGGGTAGTGGAGCAGCACCGGGGGAAAGGCCAGGGCGCGCTCCAGCGTCAAGGCCGCCCCGATGCGGAGTCCGTCCCGCTCTTCGAATTCCAGCCGATTCAGCTCCCGAAGGCGGGAGAGGTTGAGCACCAAGCGGCCGCGGTCCGGCGGGCCCAGCCGGGCAACCAGCTCGACGCCCCGGAAGATTGGCCGCCCTTTTTCGTCCGCAGCCATGAGGAGGGCCGCAACTTCGTCCAGACTCTCCGGCGTGAATGTCTCGACCCGCTCCACGTCGCCACCTCAGCCCAAGCGGTTCGCGGACGCGCCCGCGAACCGCTTGGGCTTGCCAGACACCGTGAGACCGGCAATCGGAAGGCAAGGGGGACACCGCCCCCCGTTGCTTCGCGCAGGTGTCATGCCGCCGGCCCCGCCGGCGGCATCTGGAAAAAGGGCCGGAACTTTTCTTCCAGTTCCGCCAGCTTGGCCGTGTAGTACTCGACGTTCTCGTCCGGCCGGTCGGGATTCCACTCACTGGCCAGCTTGGCCGCTTCGTGGACTTTGACCCGCTTGCCGCGCCCTGCCACATAGTAGGACACCTGGTCGCCGGGCTGGTAGTTTCGGCCCGATCGAAGCGCCAACTCGTAGGCCGCAGCGGGGTTGCGGCGGCTCGCCCGGCGCTTTTCGCGGTACGTCTCCAGCGAGTCCTGCAGGGTTTCGGTCTTCATGAACATCCGCACATCGAAGGTGTGGCGCGCAAAGCCTTCGACGTACCGCTGCGTCAGGTCCCGGATGCGGTCGGCTTGCCCGGTGAGCAGCAAGCGGAACATCTCCTCCATCCATTCGCGCTGGAAGCGCTCGAGCCCCCGGGACTTGAGGCCGGAGCCGGTCACACTCATGCGGCCGGCGTAGTCGAGGAGGGCATAGTTCTTCATTTTGTAGCTGAACATGGCCCGGTACCGCCCGGCGAGCTCCAGGCTGATCCCGTCCGGCAAGCTTCCCGCCATCTCCGCCAGTAACCGCTCCTCGTCCTCAACAGTGTCCACGCCCGGCGGCGCCACGAAGTACAGTCCGTCCGTATCCACCTCGATGATCGTGGCGCCGCGCCCCCGCAGCCATGCCATGACTCCCTGAATCAACTCCCGCCCTTTGGCGGTGACCTGGTTGGCGGCGGCATAATCGTTGAAGTGTCCCATGGGAAAGCCGAGATACCCGTAAAAGGAATTGATCAGGATCTTGAAGGTGGTCTGCAGCGCTTCGAAATACGCCCGGATGTCGTCGGTGGCGCCGCTCTTCGCCATCCGTTTCGCCTCGACCCGGAACGCCTTGAGGTCCCGCAGGAGCCCGGCAAACACCCCCAGATCGTCCCA
>CAYOTD010000840.1:0-2295 GCA_964406685.1 uncultured Solibacteraceae bacterium
GTTCCACGTCTCCTGTCACGTCTCCACCGAAGTGCTCGACGTGAGCTTCGCGCTGGATCCAGGCCGGCGCCAGTATCACTCGACGGCCATCCTGAAGACCATGACACCGCTGGCCGCCGATCCCGACATCCGGCTCCTGGGGGTAACCGAGCTCGACCTGTTCGTGCCCGTGCTGACGTTCGTCTTCGGCGAGGCTCAGCTTGAGGGACCCTGCGCGCTGGTTTCGCTGCACCGGTTGCGGGAGGAGTTCTACGGCCTGCCGCCGGACCCCGATCTGACCGCGCTGCGCCTGGCGAAGGAAGCCGTGCACGAACTGGGACACACCTTCGGCCTCCGGCATTGCCCCAACTGGCAATGCGCGATGGCCTCCACCCACTCCGCCGAACGGCTGGATCTGAAAGAGGCGCGCTACTGCGAAACCTGTCTCCAGGCCGCCCCTGGCCTGGCGCCGCGGCAACCGTCGTAGGACTTCAGCCCCTGCTCTTCTCAGGTGATTGCCTTACTCCGTTGCCTCTGCGAATCCGAGTACGCTCGATAGCAGAAAAGGTGTGCTATGTTCAGCGCCCTTGTGGTCGGCCCCACTCCGGAACGAACCCAGATCCTGTCGTCTGTGGCGCTGGAAACCGGCCGGCTGTTGCTGGTCCGGGTACTGGAAGAGTATCCCCAAGGGTTCTTCCTGGCGCGTCTGCTGCACTCCATCGAACCCGAGGTCATTCTGCTCGACCTGGACCGGAGCGACGCCGCGCTGGAGTGCATCGACGGGATCCGGCGGTACAGTCCGAAAACACCCATCGTTGGACTGCTGGAGCCGCCCCTGCCGCGCAGCCAGGACGAGGTGGGAGCCGGCGGTCTGGATGCCGTGCTCGCTCTTCCGGTCACTCCCGCCGAGCTCGCCGCGCGCGCCGACGCCGTGTTGCGCCGCGCCTGGTCGGAGAGGAAGGAGAACCTGCTGGCGTTTCTGCCGGCCAAGGGCGGCTGCGGCGCCACCACGCTGGTCTGGAACACGGCGGCGGCGTTGGCCGAGTTGCCCGGCAAGCGGCCGCTGGTCATTGAGACGGACTACCGCTGCGGCGCCCTCGCCTTCATGCTGGACCAGAAGCCGCAAGGCAGTGTTCAGGATGCCCTGAAGGCGGCCAACGAACTGGATGGAACACGGCTGACCGCGGAGATTACCAACCGCGAAGGCGTCGCGCTGTTGCTATCCGACCGCACGATTCCGGACCCGGCCCCTGGATGGGAGACCTACACCCGCCTGATCGACCTCGCCGCCGTCCGCTACGACCCGGTGTTGGTCGATCTTCCGGCGGCGTTTCCGCTTGAGTTGCGGGAGATCACGCGCCGGGCCGGAAAGGTCATCCTGGTAACCACTCCCGACGTGGTGGCGCTGAAGCTGGCCGAAGGCGCTTGCGCTGAGCTGTTGGCCGCCGGCCTGCCGGAGAGCCGGCTGCACGTCGTACTGAACCGCAAGGAGGAAAGCGACCTGGACCAGCGCGCCATCGAGGATCTCTTGCAGAGGCCGGTCCTGCACTCGGTCCCGGCCGATAATCGCTCGGCGCGCGCGGCGGTCTTCCAGGGCGAGAGCGTGTCGCCCAAGACCGAACTGGGGCGGAGCCTGCAAAAGCTGGCGGCCAAACTGATGGAGGAATCCAGGGAAGAGCCGGGGACCGTAGGCGACAAGCTGCGCAACGCGCTTCGCCTGGCGGCCTGGCGGTCGTAGCACATCGAGTCCGAGCAAATGTAAGGCCGGGCGCCGGCTCGGCGGCGGGTCGACTGCCAACTCGATCCCGCCCGCGGCGCCCGGGCGCTCACTTGCCTACCACAGCAGCTTCAGGCCGAGCTGCGTCTGGCGGGGCGAATTGGCCTGCGCGCTGATCACGCCGAACTGGTTCGAAGTCACCGTAGTGTTGGGGCTGCTGAACTGCACCCGGTTGAAGGCGTTCAGGAACTCGCCCCGGAGCTGAACCTGGAACCGCTCGCGGAGCTGGAACTCCTTGAACAGCGACAGGTCCCAGTTCCGGGCGCCGGGGGCGCGCAGATCGGCCACGCGCGGCGAGACGTTGCCGAAGGTGAACGCCGCCGGCTGGCTGAAAACGCTGGTGTCGAAGTAGCGGTTCAACCGGTCGTGGATATCGCCGGTCAGCCTCCCGCTGCGGCCGTTGTTGTTGGCCCGGCCGGTGGGGTTGCCGATTCCGGCCACGTTGGTGGCCGAGATGGAGAGCGGCGTCCCGCTCTGGTAGGTCGTTATGCCGTTCACCTGCCAGCCGCCCAGGATGTGATTGACCGGCGCGTTCCATC
>CAYOTD010000841.1:0-2289 GCA_964406685.1 uncultured Solibacteraceae bacterium
TCGACGCCGAGGAGCGCGCGCTGCTGCTGAACTGCCACGGCGGACGGCTGAGCACCCGCTCGGTCCATCGTCTCGTGCGGTTCTACGCGCGCTTCGCCATCGGGGACCCCTCCGTTCATCCCCACAGCTTCCGCCACGCCTACGCCACCCACCTGCTTTCCGACGGCGCGGACCTGCGCGCCATTCAGGAACTGCTCGGCCACGCCAGCCTGTCGACCACGCAGAAGTACACCCAGGTGTCGCTCACCAACCTGCTGGCGATTTACGACAAAGCCCACCCGCGCGCGCTGAAGAAGAAAGCCGGCGCCTGAAGCGCCGTCAGCGGCCTCCGTCCGGCATCTCGCGGATCAACGCGCTCAGGTTCGACAGCGCCTTAGCCAGCTCCGCCGCTCCGCGCGCCTGCCGAGGGGCCATCTCGGCCAGCGGCGTCGCGTAGAACCGGTCGCGGTGCCGCGCGCCCATCTGCGCGAACTCGGCCGGCCGCGCCCAGGGCGATCTGTCGCCGGAGTCGATCTTCTTGAGCACCCACTCCCAATAGGAGTGCAGCTCGGCCGGGTAGAGATGCCGAACCAGCTCGTAATGGTGGCTGCGGCAGTAGTTGTTCTCGGAATTCGATCTCAGCGTCTGCTCGGAGTGCGAGTTCACCTTGGGATCGATGCCCCCGAGGGACCGCGCGCGCTCCAGCCGTTTGAGCGACGCGTACATGGAGAACTCATCCGCCGATCCGGTGATATCGCCGAGCGAGCCCAGCAGGCGCTCGGTCAACCCGGCCAGCTTGCGAACCGGCTCGGCGCCTCCCTTACCCACCCGCCACGCTTCCATGTCGAGTGCGCCGCCCAGCATTCCGGCCAACAGCGCCCGCGCGGCCGTGGTCCGCGCCATGTCGAGGGCGTCCCTCCGCCACAGCTCGTTGTCGTAAGCCGTGGGCGCGAGCCTGGCGAGTGCATCGAGATACTGCGGCGCGCCGTTGAGCGAGGGGCGGATACGCTTATACTCGCCCGCGATCTCCTGCACCCGCTTGGCGTCCAGCGCGACAAACTGCGGGCTGGTCAGCACCCGGAACTGCGGCTCGTGGAAGGTGGCCGCGCGCGGCGTGCGGCTCTCGGTCCAATGCGCCGTTCCGGAGACGGCGAGAAAGGCCGGCCACAGCCGCTCCATTTCCTGCCGGATGGCGGCCGGATAGCGCGCGCCGCAATACCGCGCCACCGCCGCGGCGGCGCCCGTGCGCTCGGGCTTCCAACTGTTGTCGCCCAGGTACTCGAGCATGAAGGTGTCGTTATGGGAGATCTCGCTCCACATGGTCAGGCCCAGGCACTTGTCGTCCTTCACCGCGTCGGCCAGCCGCCCGGCCAGCAGCGCGTAGTCCTCGTGCGAATCCGAGTGCTTGGCGTACCCGTGGAAGATGCCGAAGATCCACGGGAAGCCGTTCAGCAGCCCCCATTCGCGGTAGGTGGCGCGCTCCAGGTTGTCGGCGGTGTAATCCATGATGATGGTGCGGCGCGGGTCGAACTCTTTGAGCAACCGCTTGACGTCGTCCGGCTTCCACCAGCCGTAGAAATCCCAACCGGCGATAATCAGCGGCACGTCGGGGTATTGCTGGCGGATCATCTGCTGCGTCTTGCGGTAGACGTAGAGCTTGCGCCGCAGGTTGTCCGCGTCACTCGACCCGAACAGCCGCTCGGCCATGCCGATGGTGTGGAACAGGCGCGGTGGGCCGGCCGAGAACTCCCGGATGTGGGTCTCGGTCAGTTTCCAGTAGGCCTCCCAGGTGGCCTCGTTGTCGATATCCCAGATGGCGGCGGTCGGCAGCGTGTAGCCGGATTTCTGGTCGGTAATCACGGGGAACCCCGGATGGCTCTTGTAGAACGACGACGGGGTGTGCGAGTACCAGTGCGTGATGGTGCCGGTGTCGTCCGGGTGCAGCAGGCCGCGCTCGGCGGCGTATCGCAGCACTTCGCGGCGCAGCTCGCCGCGGTAGCGCAGGGGCCAGAACGAGGTGCGATCGTTGAAGCTGCGGTCTTCGGCATCCGGGTCGCGGTCGTTCTCGGGAGGATAGTCGACCTCGCCCGGAAAGGCGCGCTGGAACAGGTCGTCGATCCCGGTGCGCAGCATGAAGAGGTTGAAGCGCTTCTTGAGCAGCCAGTCGATCTCTCGCTTCCAGTCCTCCAGGTCCCAGTGCTCGGCCTGGAAGCGGTGCAGGCCGCGATGGGCGAAGTAGCGCAGTCCGCGATAGTCGAATCGCGGCTTCTCGGTGACGTCGATCTTCTCCAGGCTGATGCTGTCGCGGTG
>CAYOTD010000842.1:0-2283 GCA_964406685.1 uncultured Solibacteraceae bacterium
GGAAAGTCAGTAAATTCCCATGCCGGGTGTCTCAAAGTGCTTGACACGCGCCGGTTGTCAGCAGGTTGCCGTAGCTGTTGTAGGTCCGCGATGTGACCATTGCGTTGTCGGAGGACAGCGGATCGCTCACCGCCACTCCCCGGCCGTCGTCGTAATGCCTCTCCTCCGTCATGTTGCCATTTGGGTCGTAACTGTAGTCGGAGTGGGTGGTCAGACCACTGCCCGGATTGACGCGCGTGGTTCGGACCAGGCTGCGGACCCGCGCCGAAAAGATGCTCCAGTAAGCGGCGGTGTCGCTCCCGTTGGGCTCCGTGCCGGCATCCGCCGTAGGACCGTAATACGTGTGCTCGGTCCGGCGCAGAGTCGTTGCGCCCCAGTCGGTCTCGGTCAGTGAGGTGACGTTGCCGTTCTTGTCGTAGGCGAACAGCCGGAGGGCGGTTCTGGCCTCGGCTCCCGTGCCTACGGTCCGCGCTTCCGCCTGAACGTAGGGGTTGGCTTGCAGCACTTCGGTGGACGAGACCCCGGCGGGACGGTTCAGCGCCCAGGTCCGCACTACCTGGTCTCCGTTGGGCTCCACCACGCGGTTCACCAGGCCGTGGTACGCGTTGGACAACAGCTTGGGCTGGACGTAGTAGTGCGTGGTCACGCCTCCGTCCGGGCCAGTGATCTGGGTGGAATCCATCGTGGGCGCGTAAACGTAGGTCCACTGATTGGATTCCTGCGACGTCTGCCACGTCCTGGACACCACCGGATTGTCCAGCAGCGAGTCGTACAGGCGCTGCATGTTGTGATTGGCGTAGCTGTAGTACGAGATCAGCCCGGAAGGATGGGTCACCTGCTTCAACTCACCCCAGCCGTCGTTGGCGGGGTCGCCGGCGGAGGGGGCGTCATAGTCGAAGGCATATTGGATTCCCGCCAGTGGCCCGGTGATGTTGGTGATCACGGGAACCCAGAACTGTTCCGGCGTGGTGCTGTTGATATCCGTTTCGCCCAAATAGCAGGTATGGGGCTCGCCACTGATAGGATTCTGCTCGCACACGTAAGGGAGGGAGTTCAGTTGACGGCCTCCGCGCTGGATGGTCCAGGTCGGGTTCGGGGCTGTGCCCGACCTCCAGACGGTTGTCGCCGCGCCGAGAGGCTCGTTGATTTCGATGTACCGCTGGCCGCCCGCTATGTCGCACGGATCACCGGCGGCGTTGAGCACCTCCACCAACCGCGTGATGTACTGGTTCTGCGCCGCGTTCACCACCCGGCAGACCCGGACGGTGTTTCCGTTGCGGTCCTGCATCACATTCGCGGACAGGCTGCTCGCCTCGCCGATGACCCTGGTTCCGTCCGGCAGGTACAGGCTCCAACTCGCGATGTACGGGCTGCCGGTCTGCACTTCGACGCGCAGGAAGCTCCCGTCCACCGTCGTGTACACCAGGGTGCCGCTGAGTGACGGGACGCCCCACTGCTGAGCCGCGCACACGGACGGGGTTCCGTTCATCGAGTACGGGTAATAGTATGTTCCGGGACTGTGCGATTGGCCCTGCAAGAGCAAAGGATGGACGCTACCATCCGGCAACTTGACGCTGAGGGCGTACGGGTACAGGTTCTCTTCCGCCGAGCAGCTTGTGTTTGGCACCAGGTGACCGCTGGCATTCGTCGTCCACCCCTGACGCCGGTAGTCCTGGATTAGCTCATAGGAGTAGCCGAGCTGCCAGCCGGACGGGCCTTGGCTGGTGGTGCTCAGGCGCATCCTCGAGATCATGTGCCAGGTGCTGTCGCTGGTCTTCTGCTCCCATCTCGGCTCAATGTCATAGAGCAGGGAGTTGTAAAGCAGATTCACGCCCACGCTCATGCCTGCCCGCCCCGGCGGCAGCGAAACCAGGGGGATGCGGAGCATCACGTTGCCGTTGACCGGATTCACGGTCTCGACCTCGGAGACCGAGTAGGTTCCGGCCGGCATCAAGCCGCGGTCCGGCCGGATCGGGGTCTCGGTGGCCCGCAACCCGCCTGATGTCCAGCACAGAGCGGCTAGAACACCGAGACGCGCCGCTCCAAAGCTCCGCGATCGTCGACTTGTCCTGAAGTCTCTCATGGTCTGTCCGTTCTCAACGGGGTCGCGCCCACGCCGCGTCCGCCGTGCCGCTGGAGAACACCGCTCCCGTGGTGCGGAACGAGAACACCACGCGCCCGCCCTCCCGGCGCTTCCACACCGTAGGCACGGCCTGGCCGTTGATGTTCTGCCAACCTTCGAAGATCGTCTCCACAATCGGTCCCCCCGCGGACGATTGGTAG
>CAYOTD010000843.1:0-2281 GCA_964406685.1 uncultured Solibacteraceae bacterium
ACAGTCGCCGGAGGGTTCTCGCTCCCCGGTTCCGGCAGGCGGCCACGCCAGTCGGCCCAGGTCCACCAGACGGCGGTCAGCGAACTCAGGATGCCCGCCACCAGGGCGATCTCGCGGGGGCCGTAATATTGCGAGGCAATGCCGGCCGCGGCCATCGAGGCTATCATCACCGCCCAGCGCACCGATTCCAGTGTCGCGAAAACTCGCCCGCGGTAGGCGTCCGGGGTGTGGCGCAGGAGTTGAAACTGGTTCAGGACGCTGGACACCGCCATCCCGACTCGCGATAGCAGGATCATCGCCAGTGCCGCGCCGTAGTTCTCCATCTGGCTGAACAGGACGTAGGTTACGCCGTGCGAGATGTAGGAGACCGACACGGCACGCTTGTAGCCGCAGAAGCCGGCGCGCCGGCCGGTCCAGTGGCCCAGCGCGCCGCCGAGCAGCAGGCCCACGCCCGCCATGCCCCAGATGGTCCCGATCCCGGCCGGGCCGCGATGGAAAACCTGCTCGCCGAACAGCGCGAACAGGATCTGCGCCGCCCCTCCTCCGGTGGCCCAGCCGACCGAGATCATCGCGATGCCGAAGATCAGCGGGACCGACCGCATGTAGCGCAGCCCTTCGGCGTACTCGGTCCAGGGACGCAGCGCGCCTCGGCTCGCCTCCGCACGAAAGCCGCCCTCGGGCGGACGCAGGCGGGCGAGGGCCCAGGCCGAATAGAGGAACGACAAAGCGTTGAGGATAAACGCTCCGCGATAGCCCAGCCAGGCGGTGGCGTAGCCGGCGCCCAGCGTCCCCAGCGTGATGGTCGCCCATTGCGTCACCTGGGTGAGCGAGTTGGCCGTGTGCAGCTCGCGGGGGGTGGCGATGGTGGGCAGGATGGCCGCCCGGCCGCTGGAAAAAAAGGGAGAGGCGAACATCAGCAGGGCGCTCAGGGCGTAGAGAAGCCAGGGGCTGGGGTTGTCAATCGTCAACAGGAAGCCGGCCGCTACCACCACGCGGATCAGATCCGAAGCGATCATGATGCGCTTGCGGTCGAAACGGTCCAGCAGCACGCCTGCCACCGGCCCGGCGGCCACGGCAGGGATGGCGCGCGCCAGCATCACGCCGCTGACCACCAGTCCCGAGCCGGTGGTCTGCAAGGCCAGGCTGAAGACGGCGATGTTGTTGAAGTAGTCGCCGATCTCGCTCACCACTTGCGCCAGCCAGGTGAGGCGGTAGTTGCGGTTGGAGCGAAGCAGAGCGAGAAATTCCGCCATGTTCCGGAGAGAACCCTCATCATAGCAGCGGGCCGCCGGTTGTGAGGCGGGCGAGCGGCGCTTCATAATGAGAGAGACGGCCCCGAAATGCGGCGCCGGACCCAAGCCGAATGACGTCTCCTTCAGCCGCCTCCACCATCGCCATCAGCGCCACCTTCACGGCCGAACCGGTCGAGGAATCGCTTCGCTTCTGGAAAGAAGAGCTCGGCTGGGTGGACGCCATCCGCTTCGCGCCCTTCAACCAGGTCTTCCAGCAGTTGCTGGATCCGGCGAGCCTGTTGGCCGGCAACCGCGCCGGGGTGAACGTCCTGCTGGTCCGGCTGGAGGACTGGCTACGGAGCGGCGATGAGGAAGCCGCCCTTTCGCGCCAGTTCATCGATGCCGCGCGTGCGGCCTCCGCCGCCTGGCCGGTCCCGCTGCTGGTCATCTTCTGTCCGGATTCGCCCGGAGCGGACCACGCGCCGGCGCGGGAGCGGATCTGCCGCGAGCTGGCGGAGGCGAGCACCGTCCACACGGTGACGCCGGAAGAGTTGCTGTCCCTCTACCCGGTGGAGACCGTTCACGATCCGCACGGCGACGAGCTGGGCCGCGTTCCCTACACGCCCGAGTTCTTCGCCGCCCTGGGCACCGTCATGGCGCGCCGCATCCACGCCTTGCGCATGCGGCCGTTCAAAGTGATCGCGCTGGACTGCGACGACACGCTGTGGTGCGGCGTGTGCGGGGAGGATGGGCCGGAGGGCGTCGAGCTCGACCCACCCCGGCGCGCGCTCCAACAGTTCATGCTTCGCCAGCACGACGCCGGCATGTTGCTCTGCCTGGCCAGCAAGAACAACGCCGAGGACGTCTTCGAGACCTTCCGCGCGCACCCGGAGATGCCCCTGCGGCTGGAGCACTTCGTCTCCCACCGCATCAACTGGGATTCGAAAGGCCACAACCTGCGCGCCCTGGCCAACGAGCTGCAACTGGGGCTGGACTCCTTCATCCTGATCGACGACAACCCCAAGGAGTGCGGCGAAGCCAGCACCACG
>CAYOTD010000844.1:0-2278 GCA_964406685.1 uncultured Solibacteraceae bacterium
CGAGTCTTCCATCCTCATCATGAGCCCGATGGACCGCGGCAAGCGGGAGGCGTCGGGGGAGATCGGAACGGTGCCGGCGCTGCCTCGGGTGGTGGAGCTCCAGCAGCGGGTGGCGCGCGAGACCGGCTGCGCCTTCTTCAACACCTTCCAGGCCATGGGCGGCCCGGGAACCATGGGAAGATGGTACCAGGCCGAGCCCCGGCTGGTGAGCGCCGACTTCATCCATCCCATGCCGGCCGGCGCTAAAATCGTGGGAAACCTCCTGGCCAAGTCGCTGGTTGACGGGTTTAACAAGTACAAGCTCGAACGGATGCAGCGGCAGAGCCTGGCCCGGCGGAAGTGAATGAAGCGTTTTCTGTTACCCATCGCGCTGCTGCTGGCTTGCTCGATGGCCTTTGCGGCGCGGCGGACCGCGCGGCGGCCCCGTCCCAAGGCGCCGGCGGTGAGCGCCAAGGTGCGCGCCGAGGCCAACCGCGAGATCCTGGATCGTGTGTCCCGCCTGCTGGCCCACCCGCCCGAGAACCCGGCGGCCCTGGTGCCGTTCTTCGAGCGGCTGTACCGGCTGGAGCGCGGCGAGGCGCGGGAGCCGGTGCGCATCGTCCATTTCGGCGACTCGCACACCGCCGCCGATGAATGGACCGGCGCCCTGCGCGCCGCCTTCCAGCAGCAGTTCGGCGACGGTGGCCCGGGGTTTGCCATGGCCGGCCGGCCCTTTCTGGGTTACCGCCGGCTGGACTTGCGCGGCGGGTCCACCCGCGCCTGGTCGACCGACGGGCTGGTGGGCAAGGAACCGTCGGGGCCCAACGGGCTGGGCGGCATCAGCATCTCGACCCGGTTGCCGCGCCAGGAGGTCTACCTGGTGGCCGGTTGCACCAACGTCGAGGTCTACTACCTGCGCCAGCCGGGCGGAGGGTCGATGCTGCTGTACGACAACGGCCGGCCGGTGGAGAAGTTCTCCACCAGCGGCGCCCCCGGGCCCGGCTATCACCGCTACGCGACCTCGCCCGGACTGCACCGGCTGGAGCTGGAGACACTCGAGCGGTCGCCCGTGCGGCTGTTCGGCTGGGTGGCGGAGAACGAGCGCGGCGTGACCTATGAGGCCCTGGGCATCAACGGCGCGCAGGCATCCATCATCTTCCAGTGGGACGAGGAATTGCTCGCCGATCAACTGGGCCGGCGCAACCCCGCTCTGCTTGTCCTGGCCTATGGGACGAATGAAGCCGGCAACCCGGATTGGACGCAGGACAGCTACCGCCTGATGTTCTCCAGCCTGATCGCGCGCCTGCGCAGGTCCGCGCCGGAGGCATCCATCCTGGTCATCGGGCCGCCCGACCGCTGGGTGCGCGCGCGCGGTAAGTGGTTGCCTCACCCCCGGATCGATCTGATCGCCGAAGCGCAGAGGGAGGCGGCCCTGGCCGCCGGTTGCGCCTTCTGGGATCTCCGAGAGAAGATGGGCGGGAAGGGTTCGATGCGGAAGTGGGTGCTGGCCGGCCTCGCCCAGGCCGATCATGTCCATTTCACCGGCCCCGGGTACCGGCTGCTCGGCGAGACCTGCTATCGGGATCTCATCGAGCAGTATGGCGCCTTCACCCAGATCCGAGAGGAAGCGGCAAGCCAGTCAGATGGACAAGCAAGCCAAGATCATTGAGATTCTGCGCACCGTCTCAAAGAAGAACATCTCCCCCGCCCCCGATGAATCGCTGTTCGAATCCGGCCTGCTGGATTCCTTCGCGCTGCCCGACATGGTGACGGCGCTGGAAAGAGCGTTCTCGGTGAAGATCCCGGACTCGGACCTGAACCCGCGCAAGTTCGACTCCATCGACCGCATTGAGCAATACCTGATCGGCCGCGGAGCCTGAGAATGGCTTACCTGCTCGGATTCGGCGCCTGGCTGCCGGAGCGCATCGTGACCAATGCGGAGATGGCGGCGCTGGCGGGGTGCGACGCGGAGTGGACCCGCAACGTCTCCGGCATCGAGGAGCGGCGCTTCGCCGCCGAATCGGAAACAGTGGCCGGCATGGCGGTCAAGGCCGCCACGGATTGCCTGACGCGCGCCGGCGTGGCGGCCGGAGAGATCGGGTTGGTGATCGCCGCCTCGGGCACCGCTCCGCGCCGTTTCCCCGGACCGGGAGCCGCCATTGCCGCGGGGCTGGGGCTGGAAGGCGTGCCGGCGATCGATCTGCCCATGGCCAGCGCGGGCGCGCTGTTCGGCCTGCACCTGGCCGCCCGGATGGCGGAAGTCCACGGCGCTGTGCTGGTGGTGGCCGCCGAGAAGATG
>CAYOTD010000845.1:0-2277 GCA_964406685.1 uncultured Solibacteraceae bacterium
AGGCATCTACACGGCGCGCGTGGCGTCATCGGCTGAAATCCGCGCGGGCGACTATGTGGGCATCGATATTGGAGCCGCGAATGACGAAGTCGTGAAGGTGCTCTCGGTCGGCAGCGGGAGCTTCACTGCGCACTTCGGCAAACGCCACCTGGCGGGAGCGGTATGCCGCGTGCTGCCACGGGCGCGGCACTTCGGGCGGGTGCTGAAGAACCGGATGGTGGACGCGCCGCAGCCGGATTACGGCGTGCAACCGAACAGTCTGGCTGTCGATCAGTTCAGCACCACCAACACGTCCGCGAAGCTCAAGCTCAAACTGGCCAGCCAGCTGGGCGAGTACGGCCGCGACGCCAACGGGATGCCCGTGCGAGTGTCGGTTGATCCCGGCAACCAGAGTGTCGGGCTCGAGGACGGCTCGACGTTGCTCGCAACCGCCGTCTCAGGCGCGAGCAACGACCGCATCTACCGCTTCACGTTCCCGTTTGCTTTGCTCACGGGCTACAAGAACGGCGACCGCAGCGCGCTCGTGCCCGCTCCCGCCAGCGACATCGTGAAGGTCCACCTCACGTTTGCGCCGCGCTTTGAGGACGTGGAGGCCGGCCTGCGCGAGGGCGGGCGGCTCAAGGAAGGTGTTGCAGCGGCGCCGCCCGGAACTGAAGAGGAGTGGCGCCTCACGGACGCCGAGCAGATGCTCGCCGGGCGCAAGTACTACGTCGGCGCGCCCGACGTTGAAGAACGCATCTCCTGCCTCGCCAACTTTGGCTTGGTGAAGCCGGATCCGGACGATCCTGCAACGTGGTACTGCCGCGTGTTGGTGCGCCGCGGCGAGGACTCCTCAACGCCGCAGCCCTGGCCGCCCGGCACGCGTATTCAGCGGATCTCGACCATCACCGGCACGCGCTCCGACATCGAGTGGCAAGTGAGGATTTCGAATCTCACCGTAACGGGTGATCGGACGCTGAAGGTCGGCGGCGATGCACCCCGCATCGAGGAATCCGATGGCCGCTGCCGCTACGAAGGCTTCTGGGAAGACTACCGCTACGGCGCGGGCTGGCCCACCGAGTGGTGGTCGCTCGGCCACGCGAAGCGTTGCGCACCGAACGACGTGCAGGACCAGCGGACGGTCACCATCCGCTACTCCTACCCGCTCGAGCACGATCTCTACCTCGGCACCTGGCTCGGCCGCGATGCGGGCCGGATCGAGGTCGCGATCGACGGCGGCGCGCCGGTCGTCCACGATCTCTATCTCAACGACTACAACGGCCTCGCGGCGATGAAGAAGCTCGCCGCCGCGCTGCCTGGCGGGACGCACAGAGTCGAGATTCGCGCGCTGTTCGACAAGCACCCGTCGAGCAACGGCTACTACTTCTACTTCGATTACCTCTGGCCGCTCGAGCCGCAAGATCCACCAGATCCTCCAACGGTCTACCCCGATGTCTCCGCGGCAATCGACTTCGACACCGACCACGGTTACAAGAAGCCACCCGCCTGGCATGTGTGGCACCTGAAGCAACTTGGCTTCATGGGCCACGCCGACGTCTACATGGGTGTCTTCTGGAACAACAAGCGCCGCCGCATCGAGGCGACCTACCCGAACTGCACCGTGAGCATCGGCGCCTGGCAGGAGGATCAGCCACTGTGGATCAACCTGTCCGGCACCACGCTCTACTTCTCGCCCGGCGCCGGTCTCGCTACGGAGGACATCGCTGCGCACCTGCGCGCGATGATCAACGTCACCTTCCCCGGCGTCTGGTGCACCTCCGACGGCGGCTCGATCCACATCCGCTCCCGCGCACCGAGCTACACCTTCACCATCTCGGCCAGTCCACGGTTGAGCATCTCGCAGGGCACGCCGCCACTCGACCAGCCAGGCGCCGAGGGCGACTGGGAGATGATCGACTCGATCTCGCCGGTGATGACCCAAGGCGCGCGGAAATGGATTCGCGACCTAGCGCGGGAGTTCAAGCAGGGTGGCATCGATGCCAGCTTCGCTTTTTCGATGGAGTGCTACCGGCCTCCGGTAGCTATGGCCGCGCGCTACTGGGACGGCGCGCCTGTGGATCTGCCCGTGCCGTCCACCCAGATGCACTTCGGCTCGCGCGTCCGGGCGTATCTGAAGCAGATGTACAAAGAGTGCGCCGACCAACTCGCGGCCGCCGGGCTGCCGATTGTCCTGCAGTTCGGCGAGACGCAGTGGTGGTACTTCCCGAACGAATCCGGCATGCCCTTCTACGATGATGCGACCAAGGCCGACTTCTTCAACCGCTTCGGCCGCCCCAT
>CAYOTD010000846.1:0-2265 GCA_964406685.1 uncultured Solibacteraceae bacterium
ACGGAGAACCGCCGCCACCTCGACGGCGCTCCGCGCCTGGGCGATCGCATCCGGAAGAGCCTTGAGGCTGGTCCCGTCATAGGCGTAGAGCGTCCGATCCTCGATCGCGTCGAAGACCTGATTGGCGGGAAGCAAGCGACGCAGATCAGCAGCGAGCGAGCGGGTAGCGGTGGCCATCATTTCTCCCCTATGCCCGTGGGACCAATTCCCCGGCGGCCTCGATTGAGTGGAAAGAGAACCTACGGCCGATCGGGCTTGCCACAGAGATGATAGCGCCCTAACGCCATATGCAAAAGTCCACGACAGCGAACGCTGCGGATTTGTCTGCGGTTGCGAACGCGCAACGAACCGTGGAGGCGAAACGGCGCTTCCGCCGCTGCTCAGCGCATCAAATCCGCCAGGAACTCCTCGATCACGCCGAGATACATCCCAAGCTCCGCATCGCCGATCGGGACCGACAGGCAGCACCGGCCGCCCTCGGAGAGGAAGACTTCCCGATTCACACCGAAGAGAAACAAAGCAGTGTGAATGAGGCTGCTGGTCTTGAGTGTATCTCGGTAGCAGCGCACGGGCATCTCGCTGAAATGAATCTTGAACATGGAGCCGATGCCGCTCGCGTACATCGGCACACTATAGCGGTCGCCCAGCACCCCCAGGCGCGCCCGGAGCTCGTCGCCCATCGCATTCAGGCGTGCATATACCGGTTCCGCAAGCTGCTCCATCGTGGCGATCCCGGCCGCCATGGTGACGGGATTCCCGTTGAACGTGCCGGCGTGGGGGATCGGTCCGCCGCCGGTTGCCGTGTTGAACAGCGCCATGACGTCCCGACGCCCGCCGAATGCCCCGACCGGAAAGCCGCCCCCGATGATCTTGCCGAAGCAGGTGAGGTCCGGCGTGATCCCGAAAAGCTTCTGCGCTCCTCCACGATTCAGACGGAAACTCTGCACCTCGTCGAGGATGAAGATGATCCCCAGGCGCTGCGCCTGGTCGCGCAGTCCGGCGAGAAACGCCCGCTCCGCGGGGACGAACCCCACGCTGCCCAGGATCGGTTCGACGATCACGCAGGCCAGGTCGGCCGCGTGCGCCGCCAGGATCCTGGTGGCGGCCTCCAGATTGTTGTAGGGGAGGACGACGACGTCCTTCAGCACGCCCGGGGTGATTCCGGCGGACCCCGCCACGGCCACCGGGGCCTCGGCCGGCCCGCCGCCCCCGGCCGGTACGCGAACACTGTTCTCCACGCAATCGTGCGTTCCGTGGTACCCACCCTCCACCTTGGCGATCTTTGAGCGTCCGGTGAAGCCTCGCGCGGCGCGGATCGCCATCTGCGTGCCCTCGCTTCCGCTGTTGGTGAAGCGAATCTGCTCCACCGAGGCCACTCGTTCGACTAGCATCTCGGCAAGCACCGTTTCCAGGCCGGAGTTCGTCTGAAACGCCGTGCCGCGCCGGAGCTGCTCCTCCACGGCCTTCACGACCGCGGGCGGCCGATGGCCGAGGATCAGTGTCGTGGCGCAATTGAAAAGGTCAAGGCGGCGGTGCCCGTCCAGATCCACCATGTGGCAGCCTTCGCCGTGGGCGGTTTGGCATGGGAATGGCGGAAAGTAGCAGAGCGTGCGCGAGACGCCGCCCGGCAGAACGCGACACGACCGCTCAAACGCCTCCTTCGATTTCGGATTGCCCGCCTCGTATGCCGCCCGCTCGCGCTCCAGGATCTGCGCAGCTCTGGGCTCCAGCTCTGCCAGTGTCGCCATATCCCTTCTCCTTCTTGGGGTCGCGGCTCCCTCTGTTTGAGCTGGTATCTTCCGGCCTGGCCTCGTGCCGCGTCAAGCGGTTTCTGGTTGGAGCGGGTCGCCCTTGACACCTTCTTGGGGTCTGCGCCATAGTGCGGGCGCGTCGACCCCACCACCTGCCGCAAAAGGAGAAAACGCCATGGCCCTGCTCGACGACCTCCTCCAGAAGCGAGCCCTCCCGGACGACCTGGAACGGTACTGCACCGACGCGATGGAGCGGGCGGGCCTTCCCAGGGATGCCGCTGCCGTGTCGGCTCGCGTCCTGGCGACGACGGATAGCTGGGGGATTCACACCCATGGGACACGACAGATTCGCCAGCTCATGAAGAATGTCCGAGATCGCCGGATCGACGCCGCCGCGCGGGCGAGCGCCGTTGCCGAGGGGCCGGCGTTTGCGATCCTCGACGGGAACCACGCCATGCCCATCGTCACCGCCCACACCGCCATGGAGCTGGCCATCCGGAAGGCGAGGGTAGCG
>CAYOTD010000847.1:0-2264 GCA_964406685.1 uncultured Solibacteraceae bacterium
TGGCTGGGAGGCAGGGATTCGAACCCCGATACGCAGATCCAGAGTCTGCAGTCTTACCGTTAGACGACCTCCCAACGGCACTTCCATTCTAAACCGCGCCGCGCCCGGATGACAACACGCGCCGGCCGCGATGCCGGGCTTTGCCGTGCTGATATAATCACAGCTTCAGGCCACTACTTTCCCGGAGACAGGACACATGGATGAGAAGGAACGCGCGCGTGCGCTGAGCCTGACGCTCGGCCAGATTGAAAAGCAGTTCGGCAAGGGAGCGATCGTAAGACTGGGTTCGCGCGACGCGATCGTTCCGGTCGCGGCGATTTCCACCGGATCGATCTCGATCGACGCCGCCCTCGGGGTGGGCGGGTTCCCCCGCGGCCGCATCAACGAGATCTTCGGCCCGGAGTCTTCCGGGAAAACCACCATCGCGCTCCAGGTGATCGCCGAAGCGCAGAAGGCCGGCGGCATGGCGGCCTTCATCGACGTCGAGCATGCCCTCGACCCGACCTACGCGCGCAAGCTCGGCGTCGACGTGGACAACCTGCTGGTCTCCCAGCCGGACTACGCCGAGCAGGCTCTGGAAATCACTTCCACCCTGATCTCATCGGGACAAATCGACGTGCTGGTGGTGGACTCGGTGGCGGCGCTGGTCCCCAAGACGGAGCTGGACGGCGAGATGGGCGACGCCTTCGTCGGCGTGCAGGCGCGGCTGATGTCGCAGGCCATGCGCAAGCTGACCGGCAACGTATCGAAATCCAATACCTGCCTGATCTTCATCAACCAGATCCGCGAGAAGATCGGCGTGATGTTCGGCAACCCGGAGACCACCTCCGGCGGACGGGCGCTCAAGTTCTACGCCTCGGTCCGCTGCGACATCCGGCGCATCGCGGCCATCAAGGAAGGCGATGCCGTGATCGGCAACCGCACCAAGGTGAAGATCGTCAAGAACAAGGTCGCGGCGCCCTTCCGCGAAGCCGAATTCGATATCCTCTACGGCGAGGGCATCTCGAAAGAGGGCGACCTGATCGACCTGGGCGCGGCGCAGAACATCGTCGAGAAGAGCGGCTCCTGGTACAGCTTCAAGGGCGAGCGCATCGGGCAGGGCCGCGAAAACGCCCGCCAGTTCCTGAAGGACAACGCCGATGTGCGGCAGACCCTGGACCGCGAGCTGCGCAAGGCCCTCGGCCTGGTGAAGGCGGAGCCGGAGGCGGCCGCTCCCGCCGCCGCGGCCGGCAAGCGCTGACCCGGTTCAGGGTTTCTTGAACAGGTCGCGCCAGGATTCGTCCATGTCCTTCCAGTCGGACGACTCCGGCCCGCCCGGTTCGCCCGGCGACACCGAGACGGTGCCGTGGCCGGCCGGGCAGAGATACTCCGTCCGCGGCCGGTTGAGAATGTAGCTGGCCCACGACCCGCTGGAGGCCGGAATCCGCATCCGGCGCAGACAGACGTGGCAGCGCATCTGCTGGTCGCGCCAGGAAAGGTGGAGAAAACCGCAGGCCACCAGGGCGAACAGCCAGGTGGTCACCAGGCCGGCATACTCGCCCAGCCCGCGGCTGAGGTCGATCCGTCCTGATGGATCGACGATCAGGATCCAGGCGCAGCCGATGGCCGCCAGTCCGAAATACGACTTGCCGACAAAGAACAGCCAGTATCGCCAGTCCGTGGTCTGCGGCTCGCCCTTCCGGTGTCGCCAGAGCAAGCGCGCCACACCCACCAGGGCGATGAGCGTAGCCAGCCCGGCGGTGAAGCCGATGACCGCGAATGGCGCGACCAGCGACCGGGCGAGCAACTCCCCCACCGGCGCCACCCGCACCCAGTCGCGGCCCGAACTGGGGTAGGTGCGGCGGGCCGCGGAGCGCAGCTCATAGCGGGCGACATCGATCCGCGCCTCCGGTTTCAGGCGCCCCACGACCTCGACCGGGTTCTTGTTGAGAAGGCTGTCCGGGATGACCCGGCCGGGACGCACCAGGTGCGGTCCCACGTGCAGCACCGGCGGCAGGCCCCGGGCCGGGTCCAGATCCTCGGCCATAGGGGTCCACAGGACGGTGCGCCGCGACAGGAACCAGAAACCGCGTGGGAGCACGCCCACGATGCTGTGCAGCTTGCCTCCCAGATCGAGGGAGCGGCCCACGACGTTGGGGTCGGCTGCGAAGCGCCCCCGCCAGGCGTCATACGTCAGCAGGGCCACCGGCGCGGCGCCCGGCCGGTCGTCGGCTTCCCGGAAGCCGCGGCCAAGCGCCGGGTTGACGCCCAGCGTCGAAAGCAGG
>CAYOTD010000848.1:0-2254 GCA_964406685.1 uncultured Solibacteraceae bacterium
TGATCGTGGTGGAGAGGGACATCGGGCTACGCACCTTCGTCGAAAGCGGCGTCTCTCTTGACGCCAGCCTGTCGCGCGACCTGCTGCTGGCGATCTTCCAGAAGGACGGCGCATTGCATGACGGAGCCGTCATCGTGCAGGGCGATCGCGTGGCGGCCGCGGCTTGCTTCCTGCCGCTGAGCATGAATCCGGTGTTGATGGGCAGACACGGCACCCGCCACCGCGCCGGACTCGGGGTGACCGAAGAGACCGATTGCCTCTCGCTCATCGTGTCGGAGGAGACCGGAAGAATGTCGGTGGCGGCCCACGGCGAGATCGACGAAGACCTGACGATCGAGCAGGTCCGCGACCGGCTGAATCGCCATTTCGGCGCGCGCGGGCGCGAGGGCAAAGCCGCGCCAACCGCCGCCGCGGCGCCGGTGCGGAACCTTGGCGGGGGGATTTAAAGGAACATGCTCGGTGGGCTCACACGCAACCTGGGTTGGAAGTTTCTCTCCCTGCTGATCGCCGTGCTGTTGTGGTACGCGGTGGTGGGCGAGCCGGAAGTGGCCACCTCGGTTTCGGCGCGCATCGAGTACAAGAACATCCCCGCCGACCTGGAGATGAGCACGGATGTGCTGGATCGCGTGCACCTGGAGGTGCGCGGGCCGTCGGGCAAGTTGGAGTCCGCCGACCTGGGAAACGTGGCGGTGGTGCTGGACCTGGCCTCCGTGCGCCGGCCCGGCGAGCGGACCTTCACCATCCAGCAGTGGAACGTCAACCTTCCCTCCGGCGTTATCCTCTCGCGCGCCGTTCCCGCGCAGGTGCGCGTGCGCTTTGAACACCGCGTCTCGCGGGAGGTTCCGGTGCGCCTCCGGTATGCGGCTCCGCCGCCGCCGGGATTCCACATCGCCCACCAGAAGGTGGAACCCGCCACGATGCGTGTGGTCGGTCCGGCGAGCCGCGTGAGCCAGATCGAGAGCGTGCAGACCGATCCGATCGACCTGGCCAACGTGGCGCGCGAATCGACCTTCGAGGTCCACACCTATGTGGGCGATTCGCAGGTGCGCTTCGCCTCCTCGCCGACGGTGCGCGTGACGGTGGCGGTGGAGCGGGGTCAATAGGAACTTCAACCTGGGAGATCCATGCCAAGACAACTTTTCGGCACCGACGGGATTCGCGGCGTGGCGGGAGATCCTCCGCTCGACCCCCGGACGGCGTTTGCCGTGGGCGCCGTGCTGGGCGAATGGGCCGGCAAGGCCGAACCCGGCAAGCAAGTCGTCATCGGCATGGATACGCGCGAGTCCGGCCCGTGGCTGGCCGCGGAGGTCGCCGGCGGCCTCGCCGCCGCCGGAGTGAAGACTCGCTTCGCCGGACTGGTGACCACGCCCGGGGTGGCGTGGCTCACACGCACGGGACCGTTCGTGGCCGGCGTGATGATCTCGGCGTCCCACAATCCGTACCGGGACAACGGCATCAAGATCTTCGACCACTCCGGCTTCAAACTCCCCGACGTGGTCGAGCACGGGCTCGAGAAGAAGATTTTCGCGCTGCTCAAGTCCGGCGCCGCGCCCGCCCCGGTCGAGCCGGCCGTGGATGAAGGGCTGGACCGCGCCTACATCGACTTCCTCGCGGGCACCTGCGAGGGGGCGATTGAAGGCCTCTCCCTCGTGATCGATTGCGCCAACGGCGCCGCTTCGCACCTGGCGCCGGAGCTGTTCGAGCGTTTGGGCGCTAGGGTAACCGCCATGGCGCACACCCCCGACGGCCGCAACATCAACCTCGACTGCGGCGCGCTGCACGTGGAGGCACTCCGCGCGCGCGTTCTGGCGGAGAAGGCCGGCGCGGGGGTGGCGTTCGACGGCGACGCCGACCGTGCCATCCTGGTCTCCGCGCGGGGAAGGATCATCGACGGAGACGCGGTTCTGCTGATCGCCGGGCGCGACATGCGCGATCGCGGCACTCTGCGCGGCCCCGGCGGCGCGCCCACCCTCGTCGCCACGGTGATGTCGAACCTCGGACTGGAGCGCGCCCAGGGCGCCCGCGGCATCCGCATGTTCCGCCCGCCGGTGGGCGACAAGTACGTGCTGGAAGAGATGGAGCGCCGGGGCGTGAACCTGGGCGGAGAGCAGTCCGGACACGTCATCTTCCGCGACTACGCCACCACCGGTGACGGACTGCTGACCGCTCTGCGAGTCCTGGAGATCGCCCGCCGCGCGGGCGCGGGACTGGACGAGTTGACCCAAGGGCTGGATGTCTATCCGCAGCGGCTGGT
>CAYOTD010000849.1:0-1258 GCA_964406685.1 uncultured Solibacteraceae bacterium
CCAACGGAGTCTACGTAGCGACCGTGAATCGAGTGGGTTGCGAGGGGCCCGAGGGGGCGGCGCTGGAATTCTGGGGCTCGTCGTTTGTGGCCGGGCCATTTGGAGAAGTGCTCGCGGCGGCTCCGCCGGACGGGGAAGCTTCGTTGGTGGTGGAGTGCGACCGGCGGCAGGCCGAACAGGTGCGGCAGAACTGGCCATTCCTGCGCGACCGGCGCGTGGAGGCATACGGGGAGATCGGCCGGCGCTGGCTGGATTAGCTCGACTAGCGCCTTGACAAGTTCCTAAGCCTATTCCTATCATGGACTTTGCTGTTGGGCTCCGGCCCGATGCCCGAGGTCGCGAGGTTGCTGCCCGAAGTGAGGAGGACGTCTTGATCAAACTCGACATCATCAACGAAGTTGTCAATCGAACCGGCATCACCAAGACCAAGGCCGAGTTGGCCGTGGAGACCGTGTTCGAGAGCATGAAGCGAGCCTTGGGTCAAGGCGAGCGGATCGAACTGCGCGGCTTCGGCATCTTCAACGTCCGGCCGCGGAAGACCGGTATCGGACGCAATCCTCGCACGGGCGCCGAGGTCGCGATTCCTCCCGGCAAAGCGGTCCGCTTCAAGCCGGGCAAGGAACTTCAGAGCCTGCAATAGCAGACAGGCCCTGTGTCATCTCAGGAATATCTCCCGGCCCCTGAAGCTTCGACGCCGGTTAACGGTTCCGGGGACAGGCCGGCGGCGGCGGTGGTTCACGCTCGACCGCGCTATTGGCTGCACTCCCTGCTGTTCGCGCTGACGCTGGTTACCTCCACCGGAGTGGGCGCGCGCATGGCGCACAACTTCGCGGCGAACCGGCCGGCCTTCGATCTGGAACAGGATCTTTCGGCGCTGCTGGAGATTCTGTCGCATCCCTGGCTGATGGTGGACGGGCTGCCTTTCTCGCTGACGCTGCTGACGATTCTGCTGGCGCACGAGATGGGCCACCACCTGACCTGCGTGTGGCACGGTGTGGATGCCAGTCTGCCCTACTTCATTCCGGCGCCGACCTTCATCGGGACCTTCGGCGCGTTTATCCGCATCCGCTCGCCGATCTATTCCAAGCGGGTTCTGTTCGATATCGGCATCGCGGGGCCGGTAGCCGGGTTCCTATTCCTGCTACCGGCCATGGCGATCGGACTTGCGTATTCGAAAGTCGCTCCGGGGTTTGCCGACCGCGGCGATTTGATCTTCGGGACTCCGCCGGTGCTGCGCGCGCTGGAGTTCCTGATCTTC
>CAYOTD010000849.1:1268-2253 GCA_964406685.1 uncultured Solibacteraceae bacterium
GCCGCCTGGGTGGGCGTGCTGGCCACGGCGTTGAACCTGCTGCCGATCGGCCAGTTGGACGGGGGCCACATTCTCTACGCTTTCTTCGCGCGGCGCCATCGCCTGCTGTCGCGGCTGGTGGTGGGAGCGCTGATCCCGATCGGCTTCATCTACTGGTACGGGTGGCTGGTTTGGGCCGGCTTCTTCGCCTTTTTCGGCCTGAAGCATCCAACGACGATCTACGATCCGGTGGAACTCGATCCGGCGCGGAAACGACTGGGTCTGCTGGCCCTGGGCATTCTGCTGGCGACCTTCACCCTGCAACCGTTCCACGGCGGAGACTAGGGCGATGAAGATCTCGGCCACCATCATCACCTACAACGAGGAGCGCAGCATCGCGCGCGCCATCGAGAGCCTGCGTTGCGCCGACCAGATCGTGGTGGTGGATGCCGGTTCCACGGACCGGACGGTGGAGATTGCGGAGAAACTGGGCGCCCGTGTGATCGAGCACCCCTTCAAGAACTACGCCGCGCAGAAGAACTTCGCCGCCGAGCAGGCGGCGCACGACTGGATCCTTTCCATCGACGCCGACGAATCGCTCAGCGAGGCGCTGGAAGCCGAGATCTGGCAGATCAAGAAGAACGGCCCGGATTTCGACGCCTACACCATGCCGCGGCTGGCCCAGTACCTGGGCCGCTGGATTCTGCACTCCGGCTGGCACCCGGACCGCAAGGTCCGCCTCTACGACCGGCGGCGCGCCCGCTGGACGGGGGACTTCGTGCACGAGAGCGTGCAGGTGGAGGGCCGCGTCGGCCACCTGAAGTTCAACCTGCTGCATTTCACCTGCGATTCGCTGTCCGAGCACCTGAAGACCATGGACCGCTACACCACCCTGGCGGCCGAACAGCTTGTCTCGCAGGGCCGGCGAGTCGGGTGGTCGCAGATTCTGTTCGAGCCTCCCTGGACCTTCTTCCGGACCTACATCCTGAATCGCGGTTTTCTCGAC
>CAYOTD010000850.1:0-2251 GCA_964406685.1 uncultured Solibacteraceae bacterium
TCCAATGGCGTGTTCAACCTGCTCTACCATTTCAGCCAGTTGACCGCCAAGGCGCCCGCCGACGACGTCAGAAGCGAGATCCGCCGCGCCCTGGCGGAATGGTCGAAACTCGTGACGGTCAACTTCGCCCAAGGCTCCAGCGCGACCACGACCAAAACCATCAACATTCTGTTCGCTTCCGGCAGCCACGGGGACAACTACCCTTTTGACGGCGCCGGCAAGACCCTGGCGCACACGTTCTATCCCGCACCGCCGAACCCGGAACCCATCGCCGGCGACATGCATTTCGATGAAGACGAAAGCTGGCGCATCGGCGCCGATACGGACATCTTCAGCGTCGCGCTGCACGAACTCGGCCATGCTCTCGGCCTGGGGCACACCGACACGCCCGGAACGGTGATGTATCCGTACTACCGCCGCCACGCCGCGCTCACCTCCGCCGATATTGAGGTGCTCCGCAGCCTCTATGCGGCGCGCGATACGACGACCACAACCACCACCACAACAACCACAACGACAACCACCACCCCAACCAGCGGCGGCGCTGCCGCGCTGTCCCTCGCCATCTCCTCGCCGGCGGCCTATTCGACCACCTCGGCCGGCGCCATCGCTGTGTCGGGCACGCTGAGCGGCGGCACGGCTCCCTGGCGGTTAACCTGGTCCACCGATCAGGGTTTCTCGGGTTCGGCCACGGCGTCCTCTTCCTGGACCATCGCCTCGGTTCCGCTCAACGCCGGCGCCAACACGATCACCGTCTCGGCCACCGACGCGGCCGGCCGCGTCGCCGCCCGCAGTGTCGTGGTCACGCGGCAGACCACCGCTTCCGCCCCTCCCTCCGGCGGCGCCGACACCACCTCGCCCCTGCTGGTGATCCAGTATCCGTCGGGAGTGAGTGCGCTCGTCTCCGCCTCTAGCATCACGATTCGCGGAACGGCGCGCGACAATGTCGGCGTCGCGGCGGTGACCTGGTCCTCTTCCGCCGGATTCAGCGGTGCCGCCCAAGGCACGGCCTACTGGACGATCGCGAACCTGCCTCTGCTTACCGGAGCCAATACGCTTGCCATCCGCGCCACCGACGCCGCCGGCAATTCCACCTGGCGTTCGCTGGTGATCACCCGCCGCTGATCCGGTAAACCGCGACCGCAGGCAGCGATCGGCCTCAACGTTGCCTTCGCGTTACCGTTCCCCGCCGGGAAGGTGCAGCCCCTTGTGGATGGCGTAGAGCGCCAGCTCCAGCCGGTCGGAGACGCCCAACTTATCGAAGATGTTGTGCAAGTGGTTCTTCACCGTCTGCTCGCTGATGAACATCTTCTCCGCCATCTCCTTGTTCTTGTAACCCTGCGCCACAAAGGCGACAATCTCGCGCTCCCGCGTGCTTAGCGGCGAGCGCTCCCGTACCTTGGATGTTCCCGAAGAAGCCGACTCCCCGCCCGCCGTGGCGAACTGCTTCATTACTGCCGCAGTGGTGTGCGAATCCAGCCAGATTTCGCCCGAGTGTACTTTGCGAATGCTCTTGACGATCAGTTCCGGCGCCGTCTGTTTCAGCACGATGCCCGAGCAGCCCAGCTTCATCGCTTGGACAAACTCGTTCTTGTCTTCCGATGCCGTCAGCACGATAACCCGCGTGCGGTGGGGAGATACCTGGAGCGTCTGGAGCGTCGCCAGTCCGTCCACGTTCGGCATCCTGAGATCCAGCAGCACGATGTCCGGCTCCAGTCTGTCGATCAACTCCAGCGTCTCGTGCCCGTCGCCGGCCTCTCCCACCACTTCGATATCATCCTCCAGGCTGAGGAGTTTCCGCAGCCCGTCACGGACGATCGGGTGATCGTCCGCAATGACGACCCGGATGCGGCGCGCGCCCTGACTCCCGCCGGTCTCGGGAGAGGCCTCGTGCGTCTCTGTAGTCCCTTCGGTCATGATTCGTCCTAGTACTATTTCAGCCTATTTTCCCTCTCGGATTCAATCCCGCCTCTGGAACTGGCTCGCTACATCTAACCCTTAGGTCAGCCGGAGTTCTTCCCTAACAGGCCTAGGAACGAACCCTTAGCTCTCGTGAATGCCTCGCAGTACCAGGACAACGGTACCACACCCTGGGCCAGTGTAATATGGACGAAGTGCCAAAACGTTCACTTTCTTGTTGGGCATCGCTCCTGCTGCCGGTCCTTTTCCTTTTCGCCTTTCACTGGCACGGCTTGGACTCCTGGTTCTACCAGGACGATTTCGGCTGGCTGAACCTCAGACATGACATCTC
>CAYOTD010000851.1:0-2248 GCA_964406685.1 uncultured Solibacteraceae bacterium
AGGGCCTCATTTCAGTGGGCGGTGGAATCGTGTCAAGATGCGCCCGGGCGAGGAAAAAGAAATCGGGCGGTGGAGAGAGGTCTCTCCACCGCCCGGATTCGGGAAGTTTCCATCCGGCGGGCGCGCGGGGCGCGGGCCGGCAGACCGCATTGCGTCCGGCAATTACGGGCGCGGAATCTGGTTGATGTTGCCCAGGAAGAAGTCGAAGGCGTCAATCGCGTCGGTGTAGTCAAGAACGCCGTCGCCATTGAGGTCCATCCGCTGAATCTTGCTGGAGAACGAGTTGAAGTTGAGGGCGCCGAGGGCCGCCTGGAAGATGATGACGGCGTCCACGTTGTCCACGCGGTTGTTGTCATTCACATCGCCCAGGGTGGGCTTGCTGGCGGCGCTCTTCGGGTCGGTTCCCCAAAGAACTTCATAGCCATCGCTGAAACCGTCGCCATCGGTGTCCCACTTGTTGGGGTTGGTGCCGCGGGCGGTTTCTTCGATCAGCGGCAGGCCATCGCCATCCGCGTCCGCATAATTGGGATCGGGCGCGCCGGGATCATAAGGATCGGTCGGGTCGAGCGGATCGAAGCCGTTTTCGACTTCCCAGCCATCCCAGTAGCCATCGCCATCGGTGTCCGGGTCATTCTTGTCGGTCTCGGTGGCGTCCTTGACGCCATTGTCATTCGCGTCTTCCTGCCAATCCCAGAGGCCGTCGAGGTCTTCGTCCACCAGGTTCGGGCCAGCGAGAGCGCCACTTTCATCCACAGGGTCCATTCCGGCCGGGGCGTTGACCTGCAGGTCCGCCAGGCCGCCATCGCCGTAGTAGTTCGGGCCGACATTCAGTTGCTCATTGCCATGGATGATCAGGCCGGCGCGGAAGGAGAACTGCGGGCCGGGATCGCCGCCGAAGGTGTTGTCCACAACTTCCATCTGCTCGGTCTGGGTCACGATTTCCGTGCTCTGCTTGGTCTGGATGTCAAACACGGCGTTCTCGAAGATGTTGTCCGAGATTTTGCCGCCCGGGAACGCGGCATTCCAGGTGTGAGCGGTGGATGTGTTGCCATAAGGCACCGCATCCACGTAGAGAGCCTGGACGACATCGGCGAAGATGTTGCCGCGGATGAACATGAAGGTCGGGTCATAGCCCTGGACGTTCCAGGGGCGGATGGCCGGATCGGCGGGGCCGGTCAGGCCTTCATTGGCGTAGAAACGGCGGTCGCGCATGAGCACCGCGCCACCAAGGGCGTTGCTCTCGTCGAACTGCGAACCCTGGAGAACCGCGACGTCGCGCAGTTCGTTGCCCTCAACGTAAGCCGTGCCGGGCCAGAAGAGTTTGAAGATACCGCCGCCGCCCGACTGCTCGCCGTTGTCATAGTGATCCGCTTTATTATTGCGGATATAGAGAGTCGAGTTGGCGCCGCTTGCGCTGCGGAAACATACCGCGCCGCGATTGCCGGTCAGGTAGTTGTTCTCGAAATAGACGTTGGTAAACGGGTTGGCCACGCGGCTGTCGCCGAGGCCGCCGTCATTCGTATCCACAATGCGCGAATCCCAGATGTTCTTGAGTGTGCAGTTGCGGATGGTCATCTGGCCTTTGAAGGGGCCATAGCCAGCGTTGGGGCCGGGGACACCGTAAATCGTGGCGGGCGAAGCGCCATCATACGAACCGGCGTTCGCGCCCACGACGCCGCGGGTCAGGGCGTTCTTCAGGCCATCGAACGTGCAGTTTTCGATCAGCAGATTTTCGCATACATTATGCACGGCCGCGGTGGCGTTGAAATACACCAGCGCGTGCGCGGCGGAAGCGGCAGGCGAGGCCTTGACATACAGATTGCGCAGCGTCAGCCCCGTCGCACCCTCGGTAACGATCACCACGTGAGCCGTGGCAGATGCGCCTTCGATCATCACCTGCGAAGCGCCATCGCCTTCGATGGTCAGGCCGGCGATCGCCGGGATCACCACATTTTCCACAAACGGGCCATTCTGGAGAATAACCGTGTCATTCGCGCCCACAACCGCCATAGCGGCGGCGATCGTCTGGTAAGGGGCGCCCATCGAGCCATCGCCACCCGGCGCGGCGGTGGACGACACATAATACGTCGCGGCGAAACCGGTCGAAACCGTCAGCGCCAGCGCGACGGCCAGCAGGTTCTCCGCGCCGTAACGCAGCTTATCGCCCACCGCAAACTCGGCGCGCGTGAACGGACCGGCGCGCGTCCCCAGCGGCTCGCCGTTCAGGAAGAACTCGGCCTCGTAGTCC
>CAYOTD010000852.1:0-2248 GCA_964406685.1 uncultured Solibacteraceae bacterium
CTTGCCGGCCCGCACGCTCGAGCTGCTGAACTCGACCCGCTGCGCCTTTTTCGGTGCCATCACCTCCAAACCCGCCGGCGAAGCGGCGCGTGAGCTGGCGCCCGGCCTACAGGGCAGGGGACTCGCCTACCGCAGCCCCATCGTGCGCATGCGGCAGCAGCTTGATCTCTACATCTGCCAGCGGCCCTGCAAGTCCCTCCCCGGCAACCCGCTCAACTACCGCGAGGACATCGACATCGTAGTCTTCCGTGAGAACACCGAAGGGATGTACATCGGCGTGGAGTTCGGCCGGGTGCCGCCGCCGTTCTACGCCGAGCCGGCCATGAAGCGCATCCCGAGCGAAGCTGCCGTCTCCATCCGCAGCATCACGCGATCGGGTTCCGAGCGCATCGTCCGGGCGGCCTTCGAATTCGCCCGCCGCACCGGCCGCAAGAAGGTGACCGCGGTGCACAAGGCCAACGTGCTGCGCGCCACCTGCGGCCTGTTTCTGGAAGCGGCCAAGGACGTGGCCGCGCAGTATCCCGATATCGAATTCGATACCGCCAACGTTGACGCCATCTGCATGTGGCTGCTCAAGAACCCGGGCAACTACTCCGTCATCGCAACGACGAACCTGTTCGGAGACATCCTGTCGGATCTGTGCGCGCAGCTTGTGGGCGGCATGGGCTTCGGCTACTCGGGCAACATCGGCGACCGCTATGCGGTGTTCGAGCCCACGCACGGCTCGGCCCCCAAGTACGCCGGCAGGAACAAGGTGAACCCCCTGGCCACGATCCTGGCCGCCAAGATGATGCTCGAATGGCTCGGGGAAACGGACCGCGCCGCCCGCATCGAAGCCGCCGTGGCCGAAGTCGTGGCTCTGGGCGACGTCCGCACCTACGACATGGGCGGCTCGGCCACCACCTCCGAGATGGCGGCCGCAGTAGTGGACGCGCTCAGGCGGGTGTAAGGTCCTCCGCTACGCCGGGGCCGAATTGGCACGCGAAAGGCTGCCCTCGGGTATCCTGGAGATGGGAGGCCGTGTGATGCGGTCGGAGATTCAAGTGAATCCTTCCGCGCTGGAGGAGTTCTGCCGGCGGCAGAAGATACGGCGCCTGTCCCTGTTCGGATCGGTGCTGCGGGACGATTTTCGTCCGGACAGCGATATTGACGTCCTGGTTGAGTTCGAGCCGGGCTGTCGCGTGGGTTACCTCCGCTTGGCCGGCCTTGAGATTGAACTGAGCCGCCTGTTCGGCCGCAAGGTAGATCTGCGCACGCCGCTTGAGCTGAGTCCATTGTTCCGGGACGAAGTGCTGGCCTTGGCGGAACCCCAGTATGTCGCGCACTGATTCCGTCAGGCTGCATCACATGTTGCAGGCTGCGCGCGAAGCGCTTCGGGATGGCGTCTGCCGCGAGCCGCGGCACGCTTGAGCAGGACCGCAAACTCGTACTCGCTCTGATCAAGTGCGTCGAAATCGTGGGCGAGGCCGCCTCAAAGGTCAGCGGTGAGTTTCAGGCGGCCCATCCGGAGATTCCGTGGGCCATGATCGTGGGCATGAGAAACCGGCTGATCCATGTCTATTTCGACATCGACCTCGACCGCGTTTGGGATACAGTCACCGACGACCTTCCCGCACTCGCTGCGAAGCTCGAATCGCTCGTGGCGCCGTAACCCTCTCGCTTCCTGGCGCACTCAGGTAACGCACGCGCGCTCCGCGCTCAAGCCGGCCGGTACGTGACTACCATGAACAGCACGAGAGCAACGATGAAGAAGATCGCCGACGCCGCCACGAATTCCAGGAAGATGACCCGTCGTTCGTCGGGCTCGGGCTTATGCCGTGTGGGAAGTTCCAGCATGGGCCTCACCTCCGGTAACGACCTTTGACCCAAATTTAAGCCCGAAGTCCCCTCTTGTCAAGCGCTTCGATCCGGCTGTCGGAAAAACGGCGCCGCGCGGGTCTTTGCCGGCGAAGGAGATACTCAGCCAGTGAAAACCAGATTCCTCACCTTGATCCTGACGATCGGCGGCGGCGCGCTTTGGGCGCAGGACCCGGCCATCGCGCCCATCGACAGAAAACTGCCCGAGTACACCGAACTCAAGCAGCACCTGTCGTTGACCGATGCCCAGGTGCAGTCGCTCAGCAGCCTGTTGAAGACCCAGCAGGACGCCGAGCAGGCAATCTACACTCAGATCCGCCAGAAGCAGGAGGCCATCAACAACCTGCTCAAGGCCGGATCGAAGGATGCCACGCAGATCGGCCAGTTGACT
>CAYOTD010000853.1:0-2236 GCA_964406685.1 uncultured Solibacteraceae bacterium
GACGACAGCGAGCCGCTTTCCAAAGGCCAGGCCTCGGCCGACGCCATCCAGGCCACGGCGGACGAGATCGCGCGGCTCCTCGCCGCCGCCGCTCGGGGCGAAGCCCGGATCGGGGAGGCGGCGCTTCGCGGAGGGGATGTCGCGGTCCTGGTGCGCACCAATATCCAGGCGGACCGGGTCCGCGAGGCGCTCCTGGCGCGGGGAGTCGCAAGCGTCCAGCTCGGCGAGGCGAGCGTCTTTGCATCGCACGAGGCGGACGAGATGGCGCGCGTGCTCCTGGCGGTGGCGCAGCCGGGACGCGAAGCCGCGGTCCGGGCCGCCCTGGCCACGGACCTCTTCGGCCTGTGCGGCGGCAGGCTGGAGGCGCTCGATGGGGACGAGGCGGCCTGGGAGGCGCGGGCGAACGCCTTCCTCGAGTACCAGACGACCTGGCGCGAACAGGGGTTCGTCCAGATGTTCCGCCGGCTGATGAAGGCCGAGGGGGTGGCCGCGCGCCTCCTCCGGTTCGACGACGGCGAGCGGCGGCTCACCAACGTCCTGCACCTCACAGAGCTGCTGCAGGCCGCCGCGGCGGACCACCTGGGCATGGACGGTCTGATCGACTGGTTCGCGGCGTGCCGGCAGCGCGAGGAGACGACGCCCGAGGAAGCGCAGCTTCGTCTGGAGAGCGACGAGAATCTCGTGAAGATCGCCACCATTCACAAGAGCAAGGGGCTCCAGTACCCGCTGGTCTTCTGTCCGTTCCTGTGGGACGTGCCGCTGCGGAGACGGGACGAGGAACTGGGCGTCCTGTTCCACGATCCGGCCGCGGGGGATCGGGTCACGCTGGACGCGGGGTCGGACCGGATCGAAGAGGCGGCGGCGCTGGCCGAGCGCGAGGCGCTGGCGGAGCATCTGCGACTGACCTACGTCGCCGTGACACGCGCCGAGCACCGGTGCACGGTGGTGTGGGGAAACGTCAACGGGGGCGAGGGATCGGGTTTGGCCTACCTGCTGCACCGGCCGGCGGACCTGGAGCCGGATGCGGACCGCGCGGCGGCCGTCCGGGCGCGGGCCCGGGCGCTCGACGATCGCGAAGTGCTCGCGGACCTCGCGACGCTTGCAGAGCGCGCCGGCGGCACGATCGCAGTCCAGCGGATGATCCCCTCGGCCCCGGCCGCCGCCGGGCCCTCGGCCCCGCTCCCGGAGCCGCTCCGCGCGAGGCAGTTTGCCGGGACGATTCCGAGGGGCTGGCAGGTGACCAGTTTTTCCGGCCTCACGGCGGGCGCCCATCGCGAGGCGTGGGATTACGATGCCGCTCCCGCGCCGGAGCATGCCGGGCGGCTTCTTCCGGCCGGCGAGCCCCCCGCCGACATCGGCGATTTCCCGCGCGGCGTCCGGGCGGGGATCTTCATCCACGCGCTCTTCGCGTCGCTGGATTTCGCGCGGACCGACCGGGCGGCCGTCGAGGCAGCGACGGCGCGCGCGCTGCGCGAGCACGGCTTCGACGCTGCCTGGCAGCCCGTTGTGGCGGACATGGTCGAGCGGGTCGTACAGACGCCGCTGGATCCTGCGCGCGGTCTGACGCTTTCCCAGGTGGCGCGAGAGGTGCGGCGGGACGAGATGGTGTTCCACTATCCGGTGGCGCATCTCGATCCGCGAGCGCTTGCCAGCCTGCTGCGCAGGCAGCGGCGCGACCGCGCGGCCGGCGGGTCCATCGCGGGGATCACCTTCGATCCCGTGCGGGGCTACATGACCGGCTCCATGGACCTGGTCTTCGAGGCGGGCGGCCGCTACTACCTTGCCGACTACAAGTCGAACTGGCTGGGGGACGGGCCGGACGCGTACCGCGCGGAGCGGCTGCCCCAGGTGATGGCCCGCGAGAGCTATGATCTCCAGTACCTGATCTACACCGTGGCGCTGGCGCGGTACCTCGGCCGGCGGCTGCCGGATTTCCGCTACGCGCGGGACTTCGGCGGCGTGTTCTACCTCTTCGTCCGCGGGATGGACCCGGCGCGAGGCGCCGGCGTCTACCGCGACCGACCGTCGGAGGAGTTGATGGACGCGCTGGATCGGTACCTGGCGCAGGGAGCGGTCGCGTGAGCGCCCGCCTCCAGGCGCCGGACGCGCCAGGATTCGCCGACACGGGCGGACTCGACGCGCACCTGGCCCGGTTGCTGGCGCGGCTGAACGGCGACGCCGACCCCTTGCTCCGGCTGGCCGTGCGCCTGGTCTCCAGCGCGACGAGCCAGGGGCA
>CAYOTD010000854.1:0-2234 GCA_964406685.1 uncultured Solibacteraceae bacterium
GGCCTGCGCGCGGGCATGACCATCGCCGCGACATACCCGGCCGCCGTCATCGCCATGGCCGTGCTGCGGCTGATGCGGGGCTCGATCCTGGAAGAGAATATCGCCCGAACCGTGGGCTCGATCGGCGAGTCGGTGGCCGCCGGCGCCATCTTCACCATTCCCGCCTTCGTCATCTCCAAGGCCTGGCCGTCGTTCGATTTCGAGCACGCTTACTGGAAATCGACGGCGCTGATGGCCGTGGGCGGCGTGCTGGGCATCCTGTTCGTCACGCTGCTGCGCCGGGTGATGGTGGAGGACCCCGACCTGCCGTATCCGGAATCCGTGGCGGCGTCCGAGATCCACAAAGCCGGCCAGCAGGGGAGCAAGGCGGCTCAGCTTCTGTTCCAGGCCATGGGGATCGGCGCGGTGATCTACTTCCTCGGCGTCATCAAGCTGTTCGCCGCGAGCAAGGAGTTCTTCATCCAGATCGGGCAGTTCGGCCAGAGCGTGGTGCGGCTGGGAAGCCGCCCCGATGCGCAGACGGTGAGCGTGGCGGGGGTGACCTCGGCTTCGGCGCCGGCGATCAGCCCGGCGTACCTGGGCGTGGGCTACATCATCGGGCCGCGGCTGGCGGCGCTGAACTTCTCCGGCGGCGTCATCGCCTGGGGCCTGCTGGTTCCGCTGTTCATCTACTTCCTTGGCCCGCAACTGAAGATCGCGTTGCCGCCCGGCGCGGACCAAGAGTCCTGGGGGGCGATCACGGATTCGGTGTGGCGCTTCATCGTGCGGCCCATCGCCGTGGGCGGCATGTTGGTGGGCGCCAGCTTCACGCTGTTCCGCATGCGCAAGAGCCTGGCGACGGGGCTGAAGCGCGCCGTCGCCGACCTGAAGAAGTCCGGCGCGCAGGCCGAGGCCAGCAACCGCACCGAGCGCGACCTGAGCGCCAAGACCGTGTTCCTGGGATTGGGCGCGACGCTGATTTGCATGATCGTGCTGTACGCCTACTTCGCGGGCACGCTGCCGGGCGGCGTGGTGGCGGCGGTCGTCATGATCGTGCTGGGGTTCTTCTTCGCGGCCGTGTCGGGCAACCTGGTGGGGATGATCGGCTCGTCGAACAACCCGATCTCGGGCCTTACCCTTTCTACGCTGATCATCGCGGCGCTGCTGATGGTCACCATCGGCGTGTCGGGGATGAGCGGCGTGGCGGCGGTGCTCGGGGTGGCGGCGGTGGTCTGCGTGTCGTCGGCGGTGGCGGGCGAGATGTTGCAGGATCTCAAGGTCGGCCACATCCTGGGCGGCACGCCGCGCTCGATGCAGATCGGCGATTTCCTCGGCATCTTCTTCGCCAGCCTGCTGCTGTACTTCCCGCTGCTGGTGCTGCACGAGGGCAACATCAAGGCCGGCGGAATCGGCTTCGGCGACAAGGAGCTGTCGGCGCCGCAAGCCGGGCTGATGGCCTCGCTCGCGCAGGGCATCGTGGGCGGGGGGATGCCGTGGATGCTGGTGGTGGTGGGCATCTTCATGGGCCTGGCGCTGATCATGGTGCAGGTGCGCAGCCCCATGCTGTTCGCGGTCGGCATGTATCTGCCGCTGGAGACGACCTTCGCCATCTTCCTGGGCGGCGTCATCCGCTGGATCACGGACTCGATGCGCGACCGCAAGGGCTTCAACGACGCGCAGAAGGCGCGGGTGGAGAACGCCGGCGTGCTGACGGCATCGGGACTCATCGCGGGAGAGGCGATGACCGGACTGGTGGTGGCAACCTTCCGCTTCTTCGAGTGGCCTCTGCCGAAGATCTTCGAGCACCCGTCGATTCTGGCCGGGTTCTTCGTGCTGCTGCTGCTCGGCTACCTGATGATGAAGGTCCCGCTGGCCAACGCCGGCGACCCGAACGAGCCGGCGCCGCCGACGGCGATCATGTGAGGACGCTGTGCCACGCATCGTCCACGAAGAGGCCTATGACGGCGTCCTGGAGAAGGTCGAGCGGCTCGGGCTGGCCGCAATCGTCGATGAGATCCGCGCGATCGTGACTGAGTTTCCCCTTCTGCTCAAGGAGGAGGTCGACGCGAACGGAGCCGCGGCCGTTCGGAAGATGATCGACGGCGGGTTCGCGGCCGCGGAAGGATGGGAGAAGCGAACGACCGGCGCGGCGGACTGGACGAAGAAGAAGGTGGTGAACGGAACGACCCTTTGCGTGAAGGTGGAGGTCCAGGTGTCTTCCCGAAGCGATTCGCTGATCCGGGACGTCATCCATC
>CAYOTD010000855.1:0-2234 GCA_964406685.1 uncultured Solibacteraceae bacterium
TCAGGTGGATCTCCACCAGCGCATCCAGGAAGCGGTGCACGCGCGACGGCTCCCCGGCCAGCATGGCCAGGAAGTTGTCCATGCGGTAGTAGAACTGGCCCATCTCGAGCAGGTTCCCGCCGAACAGCCCCACGATGGCGCGGTTCGTTCCTTCCCGCAGGCGCCGCGCGCCTTCCGCCAGTTCCTCCGGCGCGGAGATCGAAGGTCCCGGCGGCGAGGCGATGCCCGTCCACATGTGCTCCGGATAGAGCTCTTCGATGCGGCTAAGATCCTCCTCGCCGTCCAGAAAGGGCCAGTAGGTCTGATCAAAGTGCAGCGAACCCTCGGGCATGCGCGCGATGACGCGCCCCCCGGGGGAGCGGTAGATCCACTCCGCCCCGCAACGCTCGGGAACGGCCCACACGGGCATCTTGCACGGGGTGCCGTCCGGCAGGGTCCAGTCCGCCCACCACTTCTCTTCCCGGCAGAAGCCCCGGCCCAGCTCGATGGCGTCGGCCCCCGCCCAGTCGAGCACGTCGTCGTCGACGATGGCCAACTGCTGCACCGGGTCGTAGACGTAGACGGGGCGCGGCGGCAGTCCCAGGGCGGCACGCAGCCGGGGATAGGCGACGGCCGAGATGCCCGAAGAACGGTAGCCGCTCAAGTCCACCGGCACACGGTCCGGTTCGCGGTGGTTCAGTGCGGTGAGAATGCGTTCGCGCGAGGTCATGGGAAATGGCTCCGTACCAAGGTACACCATCTCTCATTGCGGCTAGAACGGAGTGCGGAGCTGAAGCTCCACACGAGACGAATCCCGTCCTACCTCGCCGCGGCGACCGACTGCTGCTTCACGCCCAGCATTCCGGCGATCTGCTCGCGGACGGCGGCGGTCAGAGTCGCGCGGTCCTTGAGCGTCAGGCTCTCGGTGGGAATCGGGTCGCCCACGGTCAGACGCACCGGCCCGCCGCGGATCACCCAGGTATGCGGGGTCATCACCTGGCGCGTGCCTTCGATGGCGAGCGGCACAATTGGCGCGCCGGACTTGATGGCGATGTAGGCCGCGCCGTCCTTGAATTCGCGCAGTGTGCCGTCGGTCCGTTCGCCCTCCGGGAACACCAGAACCGAAACGCTCTGCTCGCGCACGATCCGCGCCGCTTCGCCCAGCGCGCGCAGGGAGGCCCGCACGTCCTCGCGGGGCACGGAAACGTGGCCGGCGCGCTTGAGGTGATGGCCCAGAAACGGGATTCCGAATAGCTCTTCTTTGGCCAGGAAGCGGAACTGCTCGGCGATGTTGGCCAGGATCACCGGAGTGTCCACATAGCTCAGATGGTTGGACGCGAAGACGTAGCTGGATTCGGGCCGCAGCTTCTCGGCTCCCACCACGGTCGGCTTGACGCGGAAGATGATCAACAGCATGCGGGCCCAGGCGCGGGCAATGGCGTGCGGCGCGCGGCCCGAGGAGTCGAACAGGGAAGCGGCCACCGAGAGAGTGGCCATCACCACCGTCGATACGACCACCAGTGGATCGGTGATCAGGACCGTTCTTAGCAGTGCCAGCGACATGGCCAACAGCCCTCTATTGTACGAGGCGCGCCCGCGCTTCGCCAACCAGAAACAGCGAACCGGAGATGAAGATGACATCCTCCGGCGCAGCCTCACCCGCCAGATCCAGAGCCGCGCCCAGGCCGGCCGCCGTTCGGGCGCGCGGATGATCGAACAGGTCGCGCAGGATCTCGGGGCGCACCGCGCGCGGCTGCTCGGCGGCCGTTAGAATCACCTCGTCCGCCACCGGCGCCAGGATCCCGGCCATCTCCGCCACCGCCTTGTCGCGCATGGCGCCGTAGATCAGCCAGACGCGCCGGTGGGAGTAGAAGCGGCGTATGTAGGAGGCCAGGGCACGCGCCCCCGCCGGGTTATGGGCACCGTCCAGGAACAGGTCGGGACTCCGCGAGACCCGCTCCAGGCGGCCCGGCCAGCGCACGGCGCGGATGCCCCGCTCGATGGCTTCCGCCGGAACCTCCAGCAGTTCGAGCCGCGGCGGTGACCGCGTTACCCACCTGGTGCTCGCCCGCCAAGGGGCATTCGATGCGCAGCCGGCTCCTCCCGGCGACCTCGAAGCGGTTCCCGATTGCATCCACCTCGAGGGCGTGAACTGCCCACTCCGAGCTGTGGCGAGGCTGGATGCCGGCCACCGTGGCGTGGGCCCTCAAGACCCGCTCCACCTCGGGCCGCTGCGGCGCGAACAGCGCCAGGGA
>CAYOTD010000856.1:0-2227 GCA_964406685.1 uncultured Solibacteraceae bacterium
TCGGCCTGGTCGCGGTCCAGCTGCTGCACGCCGGAGTTGTAGAAGTTCGCGCTCACGCCCGGCTGGTTCGGCTGCGGGATCAGCCCCTGGATCTTGCGCGAAATCGCGCTCTGCCGCGCCAGCGGGATGATGTTGCCCGCGAACGGCTGGCGGCCCCGGCCGTCGATCGTGCCCGTCGAGGGATCGTAGATGGTCGTGGTGAAGCTCGAGAAGTTACCCTCGCGCAGGCTGGCCACCGGAAGCGTGTAGAGCCCGTTACGGCTGGTGCGCTCGCGGCTGGACTCCCATCCGCCGAAGAAGAACAGCTTGTCTTTCTTGATCGGCCCGCCCACCGTGAAACCGTCGATATTGCGGATGCTTTTCGGCTTTTGCGGCAGCCGCTCGAAGAAGTTGCGTGCCCGCAGGTGCTGGTTGTCGTGGTAGGCGAACACCGAGCCGTGCAGCTCGTTGGTGCCCGACTTGGTCACCACCGTGATGGCCGCTCCCCCCGCCATGCCCTGTTCGGCGTCGAAGTTGTTGGTGGCGATGTTTACCGTCTCGATGGTCTCGGTGGGGGCGACATAAGCCGTGTGGTGCGGCAGCCAGACCGACATGTTGATGGCGCCGTCCAGTTTGGTCACGTTGTTGTTGCGGTTGGTGCCGTTGATGTTGGTGGTCAGCGCCCGGCCGGGCCGCGAAATCGCCGCGTTCTGAAAAGCGCCCGGCGTGGCGCCCGGCACCAGGTTGATCAGGCTCTGATAGTTGCGGTAACCGCCGATGGGCAGGTTCTTCACCGCGTCGGCCTTGATCTCGCTGGTGACGTCGGCCCGCTCGGTCTGGAGCGCCACCGCGCTCCCCGCCACCGTGATTGCATCGGTGACTTCGCCCACCTGCATCTGCACGTCCTCGCGGCGCACGGTGTTCACCACCACCTCGACGCCCGTCCGCTGGACGGTCTTAAAGCCGGTGGCCTTCACCTCGATCCGGTACGGCCCGGCCAGCACGTTCGAGAACGTATAGGCGCCCGCCTCGCTGGTGAGCACGGCCCGCGCCTGATTGGTCGCCGTGTTCGTGATCCTGACCTCGGCGCCCTGGATCAACGCTCCGCTGGGGTCCGTCACCGAACCCACGATCGAGCCGTAGAGCACCTGGGCCGCGGCCGGCGCCGCCGCCAGCAGAACGGCCAGAGCCAGACACCAGAAACCTCGTAGCAGCATGATGGCAACTCTCCTTGCCCCCGGATGTTGCCATAGCCCAATCCTGAACACAAGCGAATTGTCTTGAGGGATCATTCGCCGGGAGTGAATGTTGACCTCCGCCTAACCGCCCGGCGCCCGCGGAGTCTAAACTGACAGCCGGATGGAGTGGACCGATGAAGCGGCGGTCGCCGGAGCGAAAGCGGGCGACAAGGACGCCTTTCGAGTGCTCGTGGAGCGCCACAGCCGTCCCCTGTTCCGGCTGGCGTATCGTATGACCGGAAACGAACAGGACGCCGAGGACGTGGTGCAGGACAGCTTCCTGCGCGCCTACCGCCAGCTTTCCAGCTTCGACGAGCGGGCCAGCTTCGGCACCTGGGTGCACCGCATCGCGGCTAACCGCGCCCTCGACCTGATGCGCTCCCGCGAACGCCGGCGGCAGCGGATCGAGCCGCGCGACCCGGACCGGGACGATCCGGTCCTCGACGTTCCCTCGCCGGCACCCACGCCGGAGCGTGTGGCCCTGAGCGGCCAGGCGCGCGACCAGATCGCCGCGGCGATGGAGCAGTTGAGCGCCGCCGAAAGGACCGCCTTCGTGCTCCGGCACTACGAGGGTCTACGGATCGAGGAAGTCGGCCGCCACCTCGGCTGCCAGCCGGGCGCGGCCAAACACACCGTGTTTCGGGCGGTGCGGAAACTACGGAGGGCGCTGGAGCCACTGGCGGGCGCGACGTAATGGAACACTTGAACGAAGAACAACTGGTCTTGCACTACTACGACGAGGCGGACGACGCGGCCGGCGCCGGCGCGCATCTGGAGGCCTGCGGCGAGTGCCGCGCGCGGTACTCCTCGATACAGCGCGTGCTGAACGCCGCCGGCGGCCTTGTCGTTCCCGAGCGCGGCGAGGAGTACGGCGCCGAGGTGTGGCGGCGGCTGGCTCCCCGGCTTCCGCGCCGCCGCTGGCTCTGGAGACCCTGGGCACCGGCCTGGCGCTGGGCCGCGGCCGGCGCCGCGATGCTGGTGCTGTTGTCGGCCGGATTCCTGGCCGGGCG
>CAYOTD010000857.1:0-2214 GCA_964406685.1 uncultured Solibacteraceae bacterium
ACATCGCCGATTTCCGGCGGGGCACGATCACCTGGCGCGATCATATCTGGACCGAGGCGGCGGCGCACATCCTGCGCAAACACCGGCCCAACCTGATGCTGTATCACACGCTCAACCTCGATTCGACCAACCACCGTTACGGGCCGGGGTCGCTGGCGTCGCTCAACGCCATGGAGTACGCCGACAAGCAGGTGGGGCAACTGGTAGACGCGGTGCGGAACGCCGGCCTGCTGGAGCGCACGACGTTTCTGGTGCTGTCGGATCACGGCTTCCGGGTGGTGAAGAAGCTGATCCACGCCAACGCCCTGCTGAAGGCCAATGGCCTGATCACCGGGAACGGGGCCGCGGTGCGCTGCGAGGCGTGGGCGGTTCCCGAGGGCGGCTCGGCGATGGTCTATGTCACCGATCCGCGGAAGCGAGCGGCGTTAGTGCCCAAATTGAAGCCGATGCTGGCGGGCATCGAGGGAGTAACTCGGGTGTATGAGCCGGCGGAGTTTCCCGCGCTGGGCCTGCCGGTTCCGGATAAGTACGACCAGATGGCCGACTTACTGGTGGCGGCGCAGCCCGGTTACGCGTTCGCGGGAGGAGTGGACGGCGCGGTGGTGGCGGATGCCTCCGCCGGGACAACGCCGGGCTCGCACGGATACCTGGCATCGGACCCCGAGATGGACACGTTCCTCATCGCGTGGGGGAAGGGCGTGAAGCACGGAGCGCGGCTGAAGGGCGTGCGGAGCGTGGACGTGGCCCCGACCATCGCGCGCATCCTGGGCCTCAAGATGACGGGAGTTGCCGGGCGCGCGCTCGCCGAGGCGGTGGAGTAAGTCCCGGCCCGGCCTATCGCAGGCTCTTCATCAGCGCCGCGATTTCGCGGCGGTAGATCTGCTCGGCCACGGGGGCGAAGCGGCTGACGGAGGGCTCGTAGCCGCCCTCGCCGAACGCTTTCTGTTCCGGAAGATAGCCGACCGAGCCGTTGGTGTAACCCACCAGGTGCGCGTAGGACGCCGGGCAGGCGGCTTTGACGAACTTACCGATGGAGCTGAACAGTTCTCCGGGGAAGGTGACCCACATCAGGTCGCCGAGGCGGACCACGGTGGTGGGAACGTGGAGTACGGGGTCGGCGTAGTTCGCCGCCAGGTCGCGATAGGCGCGTGGCAGCAGGATGTCCTTGTGCGCGATCTCGATGGGGGCGGTGCCCGGAGCGTCCGGCGCCAGACCGCGGTAGACGCGGACCACCTCGCGGCCGATCTCCTCGCCCAGGGCGTGCGTTGTCCTGATATCGTCGGGGTTGCCATCCAGGCCGCCGACCACGCGCGGATTGATGTCGCCGGCGGCGCCCTGCAAGTAGATCGAGTTCAGGCCCGGGAACTGCGCCTCGACGTAGGATTGCATGCGCCCCATCCACTCTCCGTTGATCTTGCTGTTGCGCCCGCCGAGGCTGGTGCCGTGGCAGGCGTAGTGGATCATGACCACAAAGGGCCGGCCGCCGGCGTCGAGCCGCACCACCTGCACGCTGGGATCGATGGGGCCGGCGGGATTGGCGCCCAGCCGCATGTCGCCGGCGAACTCATGGATGAGGACGGGACGGTCCGTCCTGGCCTTGCCGAAGGACTGGCTGGTGTTGTTCTCGTCGAAGGTGATGGGGGAATCCGTGTCGGCCGGGCGCATCGCGCGCCGGTTCATGGCCACGCGCGACCGCCCCTCGCCCACGGCGATTCGCACCGGGCGCAGGCCGGCGAGCGCCTGCCTGGCCGCGGCGATCAGGCTGGATTCGAAGTGACGCGTCCACTCGGCGTTGCGGTCGGGGTTCGGCGACGGCGCCGAGTGGTTGTGCACGTCTCCCAACAGGATGTTGTCCGCCGGGATGCCGGCCTCCTTCGCGATCATCTCGCGCAGGCGGCCGTGCCCGCGGGTGCCGATGATGTCCGACATGATGAAGGCTGTCCGCGTCTTCCCGTCGTCGAGAACCAGCGCGCGGACGAAGAGTCTCTCGCCGGGAGAGACGCCGTCGGAAGGCGCATTGCGGAGATCGTATCCTCCCAGCCACACGGGCCCGGAGGGGGTGATGTCCACTTTGGCGTAACCGGCCTTCAGGTCCGTCTGGGCAAACGAAGTGGAGGCGAGGCCGGCGAGGGCCAGCAGAATCACAGTTTGAAGAAGGCGTCGCAGAGTCATCATTGCCTGGTTCCTCTGCAACATTCTATACGCTGGGGCCTA
>CAYOTD010000858.1:0-2213 GCA_964406685.1 uncultured Solibacteraceae bacterium
AGAAGAACTGGACGTTAGCTTCTCCCGCGATGGCGCGCGCCAGCAGGGTTTTGCCCGTGCCCGGCGGGCCGATCAGCAACACCCCCTTGGGAATCCGCCCGCCCAGCTTCTGGAACTTCTGTGGCTCGCGCAGAAACTCGATGATCTCTTGCAGCTCTTCCTTGGCCTCCTCCACACCCGCGACGTCCTTGAACGTCACCTTCTTCTGCTGAGAGGAGTGCAGCCGCGCCCGGCTCTTGCCGAAGCTCAGCGCCTTGTTGCCGCCCGACTGCATCTGGCGCATCATGAAGATCCAGAACGCCAGCAGCAACACGAAGGGAATCGCGTTCACGATGATCGAAACCCAGTTGCTGGACCCGGTGTCCTTGATCTCGACGTTGACGCCCTTCTCGCGCAACATCTTGTACAGGTCGGGATAGTTCGCGGGAATCAGGGTGCGTAACCCGGCCGCCTCATCCCGGTAGGCTCCGTGGACCTCGTTGCCGGCAATGGTCACCTGCTTGACCTTGCCCGCCTCCACCGCGTCCATAAACTGCGAGAAGGACAGCGGCTGCTCCACTTGGCTCTTGCCGGTGCGCACCACGAACCAGACCATGACCGCCAGGCATGCCAGAACCACCCAGAAGACCGCCGTCTTGACGTTAGACGAGTTCATTCACTTTCCCTGCTGTTGTGGAGGATACTTACCCTCTACATCTATCGTCATTTATTAGGACGTCCTACGCAAGGGGCAGGATTCGCCGTTTTCTCCCCCGGCGGCCGTCTCAGACCCGCGCGGCGCCAAACTACGGTAAACGACTGAGCCGCGGCGCCAAACTCGCCCGCCCACACCAGCTTGCCGCCAGCCGCCAACACGGGCCACCCCGCCCTCTCCCATAGCGGGACGCGCGCTTGCTGAAAAAGTTCCTTAATCTTCCGCGCCGAGCCTTTGCCCGCGGGATCGTACGCATCCCCCGGCCTCCAGTTCCTTAGCTCCATGGGCTCATTTACCTTACCCGAGATCTCGATCTCTCCCCCAGGGAAGCAGTACCGGCCCGGGGCCGGCGCCGCGATCGAGTACTCCGGCCGTGGATGCGCGCCCGGCGCCGCTAACCGCAACCAATTAAACGACTTCATGACGTCCACGCCCGGCGCCCGTAGCCGCCCGTGGCGCTCGGCTTCCCCGGCCAGGGCGAGGATCGCATCGACGTGCCGGACGTCGATGGACCGCAGATCCCCTTTCACAACCTCGATCCCGCGCCGGATCAACCGCCGGGCGAGAGCGCGCGGAAGCGCCGCCAGCTTCCGGGAATCCACCACGATCGCGCCGTCCCTCTCCTCCAGGACTCCCACGGCCAGCCGCTCGATTTCGGCCCTCCAGTAGTCCTCCTCGTCACCCGCCACCCGCGCCATCGCGGCCAGAGTCTCGACAAGCGCCGGATTCCACTCCCCGGTTAGGGCCGGCAGGAGCTGATGACGGATGCGGTTGCGGGCAAATCGCGGGTCGCGATTGGAGGCATCCTCACGCCACTGGATTCCCCGGCCGCGCAGATATTCCTCCACTTGACTTCGCGTGACCTCCAATAAGGGACGCACGAAACCGTCTCGCGTCACGGGCCGCATTCCGGCCAGCCCCGCCGTCCCCGACCCGCGAAGGAACCGGAACAGGACCGTCTCCGCCTGATCGTTCCGGGTATGCCCCAGCGCCACGCGCTCGACCCGCCCAGCCTCGATCGCTTCCCGGAAGAACCGGCGGCGGGCGTGGCGCGCGGCCTGCTCCAGGTTATCCACCGCGGCGGCGACATCCTCCGCAAGCGTTTCGAACGGCAGCCCCAGACGGGCAGCCAGCGCCTCGACAAACTGGGCGTCCCCGCGCGATTCCTCGCCACGCAACCTGTGGTCAAGATGCAACACTCTGAGCCGCAGGTTCCAGCGCGGCGCCAGCTCGACCAGAACGTGGAGGAGGCACACGGAATCCGCTCCGCCCGAAACCGCCACGCCAACCGACATGCCGGGAGCGAACATGTTGTAGAATGAGATGACTTCGGCAACGCCCCCGACCAAGGCTTCTTCGACACCTCCGCAATCATTGTAAGACTCGAAGATCGGCGGCGCTGAGGGCTCGGCCGATCTTGAGGAACATGCATATGGAACCAAAAGGCGACATCGCGTTGATTGGTCTGGCCGTCATGGGTCAGAACCTGATCTTGAACATGGGCGACCACGGCTACACG
>CAYOTD010000859.1:0-2211 GCA_964406685.1 uncultured Solibacteraceae bacterium
GCGCGGGCGATCGAGATAGTCGGCCGCCTCATGACAGTGGACGAGGTGATGGCGGAGGTCCGCCAGGACAAACCCTTCTATACGCGCTCCGGCGGCGGTCTGACCCTTTCCGGCGGAGAGCCGCTGGCGCAGATTGAGTTCACGGCTGCGCTCCTGGCGGCCGCGCGGAAAGAGGGCATTCCCTGCTGTGTGGAAACCTCCGGATACGCCGACTGGAAGCGATTCGCGGCCATCCTGGGCCAGGTGGACCTGTTCCTGTACGACATCAAGGAAACCGATCCGGAACGCCATGCCGCCTTCACCGCCCGCGACAACCGGATAATCCTGGACAATCTCCGCGCCCTCCACGCCGCGGGCGCCAGGATCCAACTCCAATGCCCGATCATCCCCGGCTTCAATGACCGAAAGGATCATTTTGCCGCCATTGCCGCCCTGGCTCGCAGTCTCTCGAACCTGGACGGTGTGAGATTGCTGCCCTATCACCCACTCGGCCAGAGCAAGCGCGAGAGGTTCGGACTGAAGCCGGAGACCGGTCTGCCCGATAAGCCTTATGACCGGTACTGGCTGGATCCTTGGATCGCATGGCTGGGTGAGCAAGGTGTGTGCGTGGGAAACGAGGGCGTCCGGACTTCCCGCGCCTGAGCACCCCGCTCACCGCCCCGCTGCACGTAGCGCTGCGGGCTTGTATACCGAAGGGCGGGGAGCGTAGCATTGGGCAGAGGGGCGATGATGGATGGCGAAGACAACCAGCTTCCACCCTGGGAGGGTGGGCGGCGGCTGGAGCGCCGCCAACTACTGGATATCATTGACCTTCTTCCCGACGCCACCTTCGTCATCGACTTGGACAAGCGGGTGATCGCCTGGAACCGGGCGATGGAAACCCTCACCGGAGTCAGGAAGGAAGACATCCTCGGGAAGGGTGACTACGCCTACGCGATTCCCTTTTATGGCGTCCGCCGGCCCATTCTGATCGACCTGCTGGACGAACCGAACCCGGAGGGAGAGGGCAGGTACGGGTCCGTGAGGCGGGAGGGGCAAAGGCTGTACGCCGAGGCCTATGTCCCGTCCGTCTACGCAGGCGCGGGCGCCTATCTCCGGGGTGTCATCTCGCCTTTGCTGGACCCGTCGGGCAACCGCTACGGAACGATCGAATCGATCCACGACGTCACGGCTCAGAAACAGGTGGAGATCGCCCTGCGGACCTCGGAGGCCGAGTACCAGGCGCTGTTCGACAGTGCGCCCATCGGCGTCTTTCGTTCCTCCATTGAGGGGAAGCTGATCGCCGCCAATCCCTCCCTCGCCAGGATGTTCGGTTATGGCAGCCCGGAGGAGATGATCCGGTCGGTGGAAGACACCGCCGATCTGTACGCGGGCCCGCCGACGCGCGAGGAAGTGCTGCAAAAACTGGCGGAAGAGGGGCGGATCCACTTCGAGAAAGAGTTCCACGGCCGCGATGGCCGCCGCCTGTGGGCCGTCGTCGACATGCGAATGCAGCGGGATCCGCAAGGAAAGCCGGTCCGCGTGGACGGCTTCCTGGAAGACGTAACCGAGCGAAAACTGGCGGGAGAGGAACGGCAGCGGGCCGAACAACAACTGCTGGACATCATCGATTTCCTGCCCGATGCGACCCTGGTCATCGACATGAACAAGCGCGTGATCGCCTGGAACCGCGCGATCGAAGCGATGACCGGAGTGAAGAAGGCGGACATCATCGGCCAGGGCGACTACGCCTATGCCGTTCCCTTCTATGGCAAACGCCAGCCGATGGTCATCGACCTGATCGGCACTGACGACCCAGCCACGGCGAGCCGCTACGACCGTCTGGAGAGGGTGGGCGACCGCGTGGTGGCGGAAGTATACCTTCCCGATCTGTACGGCACCGGAGCCTGGGTCTGGGTCGTCGCCTCGCCGCTGCTGGACCAGTCGGGAAAGCGTTACGGCGCCATCGAGTCGGTGCGGGATATCACGCGGCGAAAGCGCGCCGAGCAGGCGCTGCGGGACAGCGAGGAACGCTACCGCGCCCTGTTTCAGAACAACCCGGCCATGTTCTTCACCCTCAGCGCGGGTGGCGAAGTGATCTCGGCCAACGAGTACGGAGCCAGTCAACTTGGCTACACCATCCAGGAATTGGAGGGCCAGCCGGTCTATCGGATCATCCACGAGTCGGACCACGAGGCAATGCGAGAGGGATTGAGAGCCTGCCTGGAGAAT
>CAYOTD010000860.1:0-2208 GCA_964406685.1 uncultured Solibacteraceae bacterium
GCACGGCTCCTCGCGTGCTGGGGCAACAACGACGGGCCGCGGTTGCGCGAACGATTGCCCGAGCGCGCTGACGCGGTGCTGTGCGGCCTGCACGTCACGGTGGTCCACGAGACGGGCGCGGCGGCCAGTCGGGGGACGCGGATGTCGCGGCTCTACCCCGACAGCAACGTGCTGATATTCGGGCACAGCCACATCCCCTGGGACAGTACGACCTCGACCGGCCTGCGGCTGCTCAACCCCGGCTCGCCGACAGACCGCCGTCGGCAACCGCGCTGCACGTACATGACCGCGACCGTCGACAAAGGCGCCCTGACCAGCGTCGACCTTCACCAGCTGGAAAGGTAGCCCTCCCGGCAGAGGGCGGTCCAGTCAGGCTGGCGCACAGCCACGATCCCCGGACGGGAATCGGCCAGCTGACCACGATGGTCCTCCGTTCGTTCTTCGCGTCCGGCGCGCTGCGCGCCCGGTCACCGCTGGTCGCGATCTCCCCGAGAGTATTTCGGCGTGTTGCCCAATTGTTAGCAGACCGCGACGCCGAGCCGCGGCCACGACGGGCCGGTCGCGCCATTGGCCTGTGTTTCACTCCCCCAGAACAGATCCGACCGCGTCGTGCGGCAGACAGAAATGTTGGGGTGGATGAATGCCATGAAGTTCGTGGAAATGATGCGTGGCGCGGCGGCGAATGTGCCACGCCGTCTGCTTGTCGCGGCTGCCGGGGCCGCGCTGTTGTCCGGCCTCGTCGGCGTCGGCGGCTCCGCGACGGCGGGAGCGTTCTCCAAGGCGGGCCTTCCGGTCGAATATCTGGAGATCCCCTCGCCGTCGATGGGCCGAAACATCAAAGTCCAATTCGAATACGGTGGCCCACATGCGGTGTACCTGCTCGACGGCCTGCGCGCCCAGGACGACTACAACGGTTGGGACATCAACACTCCGGCCTTCGAGGAGTACTACAAGTCCGGCCTGTCGGTGATCATGCCGGTCGGCGGGCAGTCCAGCTTCTACAGCAACTGGTACCAGCCGTCGCAGGGCAACGGCCAGACCTACACCTACAAGTGGGAGACCTTCCTGACCCAGGAGATGCCCGCTTGGCTGCAGGCCAACCGCAACGTCTCACCGGCCGGGAACGCCGTGGTGGGGCTGTCCATGTCGGGTGGCTCCGCGCTGATCCTGGCCTCGTACTACCCGCAGCAGTTCCCCTACGCCGCCTCGTTGTCGGGCTTCCTGAACCCGTCGGAGGGCTGGTGGCCGACATTGATCGGCCTGGCCATGAACGACTCGGGCGGCTACAGCGCCAACAGCATGTGGGGTCCGTCCACCGACCCGGCGTGGAAGCGCAACGACCCGATGCTCCAGATCCCGCGCCTGGTGCAGAACAACACCCGGATCTGGGTCTACTGCGGCAATGGCGCGCCGAGCGACCTCGGAGGCGACAACATGCCGGCGAAGTTCCTGGAGGGTCTGACGCTGCGCACCAACCAGCAGTTCCAGAACAGTTATCTGGCCGCCGGTGGGCGCAACGGGACGTTCAACTTTCCGGCCAACGGGACGCACTCGTGGCCGTACTGGAACCAGCAGCTGATGGCCATGAAGCCCGACATCCAGAACGTGCTGCTCACCAGCGCCGCCCCCGCCCCGGATGCGCCCGCGTCCTAAAGCGTGTCGAACAGCTGGCTGCGGTTGAGTCGTCGGAGTGGTTGGGCGATTTGGTTGAGGTTGACGAGGCCTTCGTGTGAGGCGGGGGTGGTTTCGTTGTGGCGGTCGATGCGGCGGTAGTGGTTGATAGCCGTTTGTGCGTTCGATGACCCAGCGGTGGGTCGATGAAGCCGTGTCCTGGCTTGGGTCGGTAGACCACCGCAATGGTGAGGCCAGCGTTGGCCGCGGCGGCGGCGGTCTGACCGGTGTAGCCCTTGTCCACCTATACGTGACTGGTGGTTGGCGCGATCCGTTTCGCCTTGCGGAGCAGCTTCGGGAGTGCGGCGCGGTCCGCCACGTCGGCTTCGGTGACGGCGGCGGCGGCCAGCACACCGGCTGAGTCGACGAGCACAGGGCGTTTGACGGCCGTCGACTTTCTTTGCCCCGTCGAATCCGCGCGGTCCGGCCACCGGGGACGCCTTGACGCTGGAGGCATCGACGACGGCTGCGGTGGGTCGCCGGCGGCGCCCGGGATCGGGTGCGGACCTCGCCGCGGACCGTGGGTGAGGATTCGCG
>CAYOTD010000861.1:0-2205 GCA_964406685.1 uncultured Solibacteraceae bacterium
GGTTCAGCGTGCCCAACGGGCAGATCCAGCCGCAGAAGAACCGGCCCAGCAACAGGGTAGGGACCAAGATGGCCAGACTCCACAGCAGGCCGCGATAAAGGCCTCCGCTGGCCAGGGCATTGACCACGGCGGCCAGCGGATCGGCCTCCAGAAAGATGCTGGCCGGATAAGGCAGGCGCAGATCGCCCTGTCCGGCGCGGAACGAGCCGCGGAACTCGGTACGGAAGAGCAGAAACAGAAATAGGGCGAGGAACAGGACCTGCGAAAGCCGTCTTAGCCGGACGATCTTCAACCGAGAAGAAGTCTATCAGAATCCCGCCCGGCGCGGGTTCTCGCGGGCGGCCGCAGCTCTCACTCCTCCGGCGGATACTTGACGCCCAACTGCTCCAGGTAGGTCGCGTACTTCGACTCGTCGTAGCGCAGTTTCTGGAACTGCGGGCGGAGGCGCTCCATCTTCTCGCGGTTCAGCTCGATGGGCGGCTTGGTGTCCACGGGGATGAGCGATTTCCACTTGGTGGTCTTGGTCTGCTCGGCGAAATACTGCCGGACGGAGGCCAGCAGGCCGGGCTTCAGCAGCAGGTCGAGCACCGTCAGGGCATGCGCCTTGGCTCCCGCCACAACACCCTTGTGAGCAATGGGCGTGGCCATGGCGATACCGGCCGACCAGTGATGCGCGGTCATGCCGGGAATGTTCGACGGGTAACTCAACACGACGGTGGGCACGTTCCAGGAGACTTCGGCGATGTCGTCGGAGCCGTAACTGCCGCCACGGGAGGCTTCCTGAAGCTTGCCGACCTCCGTCTTCAGGCCATCCTCCTTGCGCTGCATCAGGCGCTGGGCGGCGCGGGCCAGCTTTTGATCCGCTTCCGACCAGGCCGGCATGCCAACGCGCCGGATGTTGGCGTCGAGCGCCTCGGCCAGCGGCTTGTTGAAGTGGCCGGGCCAGGCGGAGGCGAGGATGCGCTCGGTCATCGTGGTGTCGGTCATCTCGGCGGCGGCCTTGGCGATCTTCGTGCCGATCTCGTGCAGGTTGACGATGCCGTCGTAATCCCACTCGCGGAAGTAGTACCAGACGGTGGCCACGGGCGGAACGACGTTGGGCTGCTCGCCGCCGTTGAGGATGACGTAATGGGAGCGTTGCGTCGTGTTCAGGTGCTCGCGCCGGTAGTTCCAGCCGATGTTCATCAGCTCGACCGCGTCCAGGGCGCTGCGGCCGCTCCAGGGCGCGCCGGCCGAATGCGCGCTGCGGCCGCGGAAAGTGTACATGGTCGAAATCAGCCCGGTACCGGAGGGGCCGCCGTAGCCGGTCCGGAAATCGGAGGAGACGTGGCTGGACAGCATCACGTCGAGGTCGCGGAACAGGCCGGCATTGACCATGTAGGTCCGGCTGCCGATCAGTTCTTCGGCGATGCCGGGGTAGACGCGGATGGTCCCCGGGATGCCGTGCTTCTTCATGAGTTCCTTGACCACGATGGCGGCGGTGAGGTTGGCGCCCATGCCGGAATTGTGGCCTTCGCCGTGTCCGGGACCGTCGGGGATCAGCGGCTCCTGCCGCGGCACGCCGGGTTTCTGCGAGGTGGCCGGCAGCCCGTCGATATCGGTCATCAGGCCGATCACCGGCTTGCCCGAACCCCAGGTGGCGACGAACGCCGTGGGCATGCCGGCCACCCCGCGCGTCACCTGAAAACCCTCCTTCTCCAGCAGCGCGCACAGATAGGCCGACGATTCGAACTCCTGGTAGCCAAGCTCGGCGAAGCTGAACAGGGAATCGACGATGCGCTGCGCCATCTGACGCCGGCCATCGACCATTCCGGTGGCGGCCTGCTTGAGGGCCTCCAGGTCCGGCGCCTGGGCCACGGCAAGGCTCGACACGGCCAGCGCCAGGATTCCAATACGGTGTCTCACTGGGCTTTCCTTTCCGTTACCGGCGTTCTTCGAGCACGGCCTGGGCGTGCCTGGCCAGGTGTCCGCGCAAATCCTTGGTGTAGTCCTGAAGGATCTTCTTACCGATACCATCCTTGTCGCCGCAGCGGTAAAGCGCGCGCGCCAGGCTGAGTTCCCGGATGGCCCGGGCGCGAGCCTGGGTCTCGTTCGGATCGGCGCCGGTCTGAAGGGCGGCGGTGGCCGGATCGGTGACCACGTGGCCGCGCACACCGGGCCTGGCCAGCAGCGCGGCCAGCGGCGCGGCCGCCGCCGGGTCGCCGA
>CAYOTD010000862.1:0-2203 GCA_964406685.1 uncultured Solibacteraceae bacterium
GCCGAGCAGGCCCTGGCCGCCTACCTCCGCGCGGCACCGGCGGGGGAAGCCGCGGCGGCGGAACAGGAAGAGCGTTTGGATACGGCGCTGTTGTGACCGCCGCCCGGCGTCACTTCGCGCGGTAGTCGCCCCGGCTGAAGTACTTTTCCAGCCAGCAGTACAGCGCGATGAACAGGTAGCGGCTGCCCATCTCCTTGATCTTGAGCTTGGACACCCCGGAGCGCCGGTTGCGCCAGGTGATGGGCACCACCGTCCACCAGTAGCCGCGAACGATGATCTTCAGCGGCAGCTCCACGGTCAGGTTGAAGTGCGGCGAAAGAAACGGCCCGCAGCCGTCCAGCGCACTGCGGCGGTAGGCTTTGAAGGCGTTGGTGAAGTCGTTCACCGGCACGTGGAACAGCAGGCGCAGGAACAGGTTCGCCATGCGGTTCAACAGCAGCTTGTGGCGGGGATAGTCGATCACGCCGCCGCCGCGAATGAAGCGCGAGCCGAACACCGCGTCCCAGCCCTGGTTCAGCAACTCCCAGTAGCGCACCACGTCGCGGCAGTCGTCGGATTCGTCGGCCATCATGACCACCACGGCGTCGCCGGTCGAGTGGCGGATGCCCAGGGTGACGGCGCGGCCGAAGCCGTGTTCGCCGTGGTTGCGCACCGGCCGGCACTCCGGGATGCGGGCCTGGACCTGCTGAAGCACCTCCCAGGTTGCGTCCGTGCTGCCGTCGTCGACCACCACGATCTCGTGCCGCACGTTGTGCAGCCGCAGCTCGACGTGCAGGTGTTCGACGGTGGCGGCGACGCAATCGGCTTCGTCGCGGGCGGGGATCACCACCGAGAGCGAGCCCAGCGGCGGCCGCGAGGGAGGCGTCGCCGGCTTCATGCGCGACTTACCTCGAGCCAATCGGGATGCAGCCGCGCGTGGGCGGCGATCTCTTCCAGGATCGCGCCCAGCGGAGTCTCTATCCGCCAGCCGAAATCGGCGGCGGCGGCCCGGTTGTCCATCGCCACCCAGGGGACGTCGTAGATGCGCTCCGCGAGGTCGCGGCCGGGCGAGTGGGGTCCGAAGCGCTCATCGCACCAGGCGGTGAGCTGGGCCAGCGACATGGTGTTGGCCGGCCCTCCGCCGGCGGTGTACAGACGCGGCCCGTCCTTCCGCGCCGTCCGCATCTGCGCCGCCAGCAGCGCCGCCAGGTCGCGCGGATGGAAGGCGTCGCGCGCCTGGTGGCCGGCGCCGCCGAAGCCCAGGTAGCGCAGGGGGCGGCGCCGCAGGTGAGCGTTGATCCAATAGGCGAAGATGCCCTGGCCGGGGGTGCCGAACTGCCCCGCCCCCGCCAGCACGCCGCAGCGCGTGATCCAGACGGGGAAATCGAAAGCGGCGCCGTACTCCAGGGCCAGAACCTCCGCGGCCAGTTTGGCCGCGCCGTAAAGGGAAACCGGGGGCGCGGTGGAGAACTCCACGCCGATACCGTGTTCGGTCAACCCGTGGGGCAGCGGCCCGCTTGCATCGAGCGCGAACCCCTCGTTCCGGACCCTGAGTGGGATGGCCGCCAGGGCGGCGATCGAATAGACGCGGCTGCTGCTGATCAGCAGCAGGCCGGCCCGGTGCCGGCGGCAATACTCGAGCACGTTGCCGGCGGCCACCAGGTTGTGCTCCAGCAGTTGCCGGCTGCTGCCGGCGCCGGCGCGTCCGGCCAGCACGCTGGGATTGGCGGCGGCCTCGATCACCCAGTCGCAGGCCGGCAGATCGTCGAGATCGCTCGGGGCTCGCAGGTCGCCGTGCACATACTCCACTCCCAGACGTTGGATGCGCGCGCGATTGGTCTCCGCCCCCGGCCGCATCAGGTTGTCGATGCCCACCAGGCGGACTCCTTCCACGCGCTCGCGCAACGACTCGGCCAGGGCGCTTCCCGCGAACCCGCACACGCCCGTGATCAGGATCTTCATGGGACGCCCGCGGCCAGCCGCTGTTTCCAGCCGGCCGCGATCTCCTCGAAGATTATCGGGAGGCGCCTGGCGATCTTCCAGTTGGGATAGTGGGACTGCATCTTCCGCAAATCGCTGTAGTAGCAGATGTGGTCGCCGATGCGGTTCTCCTCGACATAACGCCAGTTCATTTTCTTCCCGGTGACCGCCTCGGCCATCGCGAACGCCTCAAGAATCGAGCACGAATTGGCCTTGCCGCCGCCCAGGTTGTAGACCTCGGCCA
>CAYOTD010000863.1:0-2199 GCA_964406685.1 uncultured Solibacteraceae bacterium
TCCAGCGTCCCGCGAGGTGGCCCGCACAGGGCAGAGCATTCCCCTGACCGCCACGGAGTTCCGCGTCCTGGAGTTTTTGATGCGCCGCGCCGGGCACGCCGCCTCTCGTTCCTCGATCATCGAGGCCGTGTGGGGGTTTGACGAAGAAGTGGAGCCGAACACGGTGGACGTCTACATCAAGCTGCTGCGCGACAAGATCGATAGCGGCCATCCGCACAAGCTCATCCACACGGTGCGCGGCTACGGCTACATTCTGCGGGAGCCGGCATGAGGCACGCCTCCATACGTGTGCGGCTCACGGCCTGCTTCTCGGGCATTCTGGCCGTCACGCTGGCCGTTGCCGGCATCGGTGCGCGGTGGGCGCTGCGGGAGAGCATTCACGACACCGTGGACAAAGACCTCCGCGAGCGTCTGGCGGGAATGCGGGCGTATCTCAGCCGGGAGGGCGGATTGAATGCCGCGCAACTCGCCGACGAGTTAGCCGAATCCGGCGCTCTCGCGCCGGCCGGGACCCGCTTTCGGATCGCCGACAAAAACGGGGCGTGGATCTACCAGGCGTCCGGGACCGGGATCTGGGAACCGATCCGCGAGCGCGATCTCTCGGCCCGGCGGGAGCGGGTGCGGATGATGCGTCCGAACGGGAAGCCGTTCCGCGTGCTCACCGCTCCCCTGGCCGTCGGCAGCATTCAGATCGGCACGCCGCTCGGCGAGTATTACGAAATGCTCGACGGCTTCACCTGGACGGCCCTGTTGGCGAGCCCGCTTCTTCTACTGCTCTCGGCCGCCGGTGGTTACTGGATGAGCCGCCGCGCCCTGGCACCGGTGGATGTCATTACCGGCATGGCCCGCGACATCGGTGCGCGGGATCTCTCACGCCGGCTTCCCCTCCGCGGCAGCGGCGATGAACTGGACCGGCTCTCGGAGACTCTGAACGGGATGTTCGCGCGCCTGGAGTCCGCCTTCGAGCGGATCACCCGCTTCACCGCCGACGCTTCGCACGAACTGCGCACACCGGTCGCCGTCATCCGCGCGACGGCCGAGTTGGCGCGCAACAAGCCCCGCACAGGGGAACAGTACGAACAGGCGCTCGATCGAATCCTCTGCGAGAGCGAGCGAGTCTCCGCGCTGATCGACGATCTGCTGCTGCTGGCCCGCGCCGATGCCGGAGCCGACCAACTGGCAAGGGAGCTGGTGGATCTTGCCGGCGTCCTTAGCGAGGTCTGCGAGGAAACCCGCGTGCTCGCCCAATCACGGGGCGTCGCACTGCGAACGCAGCCATTTCCGGACGCTGCGGTCCAGGGCGACGCTCCGGCTCTGCACCGCCTCGTCCTGGTGATCCTGGAGAATGCCATCAAGTACACGCCCTCGGGGGGCACGATCCAGGTCTCCATGGAAACCGTGTCGGACCAGGTGTACGTCGCGATTCAGGATACCGGAATCGGAATTTCCTCCGAAGATCTGCCGCACATCTTCGACCGTTTTCGCCGCGCCTCGAAGGACCGCTCCCGGCAAGCCGGCGGCACGGGCCTGGGTCTGGCCATTGCCCAGTGGATTGCCGGGCGGCATGCAGGCGAAGTGACCGTGCGGAGCGAAGTGAACGTCGGCTCCACCTTCACCCTGCGGCTGCCCGCCGCTTCAGCGCCAATTCAGAATCCCCCGGCAGAATCGGGCTGGAGGTGATCCATGAGAAACCTGATCCTGCTCGCCACGCTAGACCGTCACGGAGCAAACCCGAAACGCGACTTCTGTCGGGATCTCCAAAGAGAAAGAACTCGGTAGGACCGTCTGTGAGGTTGAGTCGAAGGTCAACGGGGCAGAGGCCGCGACGTCCTGGTTGACGTTACCGGCGCGGTGCTGGAAGTGGAAGAGAAGATGGACATGGCGGCCATACCGGCGGCGGCGCGGGCGGCCCATTCCAAACTCTCCGCGAGCGGCAAGATCACCAAAGTGGAAGCCCTGACCAAAGACGGCAAGACCAGCTACGAAGCCGCCGTGCTGAAAAAGGGCAAGATCACCGAAATCGCCGTGACGGCCGGGGGGGGGGATCCGCTCAAGGAGGAGTAGCCGGTCCGCCCCTGGTTCGGTCCGGACGAGCAGGAGCGGCGCGAGGCCTTCGGCAAGTCTCGAACCTTCAGGGGAACATCTGGCTGGGAGGCAGGGATTCGAACCCCGATACGCAGATCCAGAGTCTGCAGTCTT
>CAYOTD010000864.1:0-2194 GCA_964406685.1 uncultured Solibacteraceae bacterium
CCTGGTCCCGCTTTACGACCGCACGGAACTGGTCAACAACACCCTGCGCACCGTCTCCAAGACGCTGCTGGAAGGACTGGCCGTCGTCTTCCTGGTGCTGTACTTCTTCCTCGGCAGCTTCCGGGCGGCGGTTCTGACGGCGCTCACCATCCCCCTGTCGCTGCTGTTCGCTTTCCTGGCGATGCACGTCTGGGGAGTCCACGCCAGCCTGCTCAGCCTGGGCGCCCTGGATTTCGGCATCATCGTCGACGGCACGCTCGTCATGGTGGAGTTCATCCTGCGCCGCCTGTCCCGCCGGGAAGGAACCGCGACCGGCCCGTTCGAGATCATCCGCGAAGCGTCCACCGCCATCGAGCGGCCCATCTTCTTCTCCCTCGCGATCCTGATCGCTGCCTACATCCCTTTGTTTGCGCTCCAGCGGGTGGAGGGCCGGCTGTTTTCCCCCATGGCTTTCACCGTCTGCGCCGCCCTGGTGGGATCGCTGCTGTTCACCCTCACCCTGGTGCCGGTACTGGCGACCTACGTGTTCCGCGAGGGCGCCAGGACCTGGAGGAACCCGCTGGTGGTCTGGCTGACGCACCGCTACGAGAAGGACCTGGGTCTGCTGATCGACCGGCCCTGGATCGTGACCGGCCTGACGGTCTTGATCCTGGCGGGCACGGCCGGCGTGGGCCGGCGGCTGGGCAATGAGTTCCTTCCCAAGCTGGATGAAGGCGTGATCTGGATCCGCTCCAACCTCCCGCCGGGAACATCGCTGGAGAAATCGGCCGAGGTCGCCGGCCGCATTCGCGCCCTGCTGCGCGAGTACCCGCAGGTCCGGACGGTGACCTCTCAGACCGGCCGGCAGGATTCCAACACCGAGCCGTTCGGCCCCAACCGCAACGAGTTCCTGGTCGCGCTCACCCCCTATTCCGCATGGCCTTCGGGCCTGCGTAAGGAAGACCTGGTCCGGCAGATGTCGGACAAGCTGCACGCCAATATTCCCGGCGCCAGCTTCAACTTCACGCAACCCATCATCGACATGGTGATGGACGCCCTGACCGGCTCTTCGGCCGACCTGGCCGTGATCCTCCGCGGACCGGATCTCGAGATATTGCGGCGCACCTCGGCCCAAGTGCTGGAGATTTTGCGCCGGATTCCGGGTGCCGCCGATACGGCCGTCGAGCAGGAGGGCGATTCTCCCCAGCTTCGTATCCAGATCGACCGCCGCGAGGCGGCCCGTCACGGCATCAACATCTCCGACGTTCAGGACGTGATCGAGATGGCCATCGGCGGGCGGCCCGCGGGCACGATGTTCCAGGACGACCGGCGGTTCGATATCGTCGTGCGCTACGTCCCCGGCGCGCGCAGCACGCCGGCCGAGATCGGCAACCTCCTGGTTCCCACCACGGACGGCGGGCGCATTCCCCTGTCGCGGCTGGCGGAGGTGAAGATCGCCGACGGACCCAGCATCATCGCCCGGCGGGAGAACCAGCGCATGGTCAGCGTGCGTACCAACATCCGCGGCCGCGATCAGGGCAGCTTCGCGGCCGAGGCGCAACGCCGGGTGCGGGCGGCGGTATCGCTCCCCCCCGGCTATCGCGTGGAGTGGGGCGGCCAGTACGAGAACCTGGACCGCGCGCGCCGCCGTCTGGTCTGGATCCTGCCCGTCACCATCTTCCTCATCTTCGGCCTGCTCTACTGGGCCTTCGGTTCCACGCGCAACGCCGCCCTGGTGCTGATCAACGTTCCCTTTTCGGCGGTGGGCGGAGTCCTCGCGCTCTACCTGCGCGGCATCCCCTTCAGCGTCTCGGCGGCGGTCGGCTTCGTCTCCCTGTTCGGCGTCGCGGTCATGAGCGGCCTGCTCTATATCGCCGAGATGAACCGGCAACTCCACGAGCACGGGCTTCCGCTGCGGGAAGCCGTGCTGGCGGGCGCCAGCGTGCAACTGCGCCCGCGCCTGATCCTGATCGTGGTGGCTATTCTGGGCATCGTGCCCGCCGCCGCGGCCACCGGCATCGGCTCCGACATCCAGCGTCCCCTGGCCACGGTGATCCTGGGCGGGCTGATCTCGACCCTGCTGCTGACGTTGCTGGCCCTTCCCAGCCTCTACTACCTCGTCGAGCGGAGAAGGGAATGCTCCCGCCCGCCCGGGGCTTGAGCCCCGCCGCGCGGCGTCAGGCGGAGAGCACGCGGAAGCCGCTCTCGATGCCGC
>CAYOTD010000865.1:0-2193 GCA_964406685.1 uncultured Solibacteraceae bacterium
GTATCAAACCTCGCTGGATGCCTGGGGGAACTCATGAAACGGCTGCTGGCTCTCGCGTTGCTGATTCTGACATGGAGCCCCCTCCGCGCCGCCGACGCGGACATCCCGGCGATTCTGGCCGAGCTGTCCGAGATCACGGGACTGCGCTCCGCGCGGACCATCCGGCAGGAATCGATCGACAAGGATGGGCTGCGGCGCTACCTGGAAGCGCGCATGAAGGAGACCGTCAAGCCGGAGGAGTTGCGCGCCGAGGAGACCGCGCTCAAGAAGTTCGGCTTCGTTCCGGCGGAGTTCGATTTGAAGAAGACCACCATCGACCTGCTCACCGAACAGGCCGCGGCGTTCTACGACTACCGCAAGAAGAAGCTGTTTGTGCTCTCCTCCTCGCCCTCAATGATGGAGCAGGCGCTGCTGGTGCACGAGTTGGCCCACGCTCTCGCCGACCAGCATTTCCATCTGGAGCGGTACATCCGGAAGGAATCCAACGACGACGGCGCCATCGCCCGGATGGCGGTGATGGAGGGGCAAGCGTCGTGGCTGATGGCCGAGTACCTGGCGCGCCGCTCGGGACAGTCGTTGAAGACGTCCCCGGCGCTGCTGGAGATGATGACGCGCGCTGAAACCGCGGCCGAGCAGTATCCCGTCCTCGCGGGCGCCCCGCTCTACATTCAGGAGAGCCTGCTGTTTCCTTACACGGCCGGCATCCGCTTCCAGCACGCCCTCGTCGAGCAGCTCGGGCAGGCCGCTTTCAGTGAAGTGTTCCGCAACCCGCCCTTGTCGAGCCAGCACATCCTCCATCCGGAGCTCTATCGTAAGGGCTTCAAGCCTGCGGCGCCGCGTCTGCCGGAGCTCAGGCCGGCGCGCGGGCGGCGGACGCTGATCGAGGGGACTATTGGAGAGATCGATCACTCGATCCTGCTGCGCCAGTTCGTCGACGAGAAGACCGCCGCGAGAGTCTCGCCCGGTTGGCGCGGCGGCGCTTACCGTTTGTTGGAGCATAAGGATGGCCGGACGGTTCTGCTGTACGTCTCCGAATGGGCCGATTCCGAAACGGCCGCCGAGTTCTTTCGTCTGTATCAGCAGGTGCTGCGCAAGAAGTGGCGGCGTATGGAGAGCGACGAGCGCCGGGAGGGAGAGGTGCGCGGTCGCGGCGACGACGGCTGCTTCGTCATTTCGCTGAAGGATCGATGGGTGACCAGCCGCGAAGGGCTGGCGTCGTTTGACGAGGCCGGAGGTGGTTTAGACTAGTTACAGATGGGTGGAGGAATGACCCTGATGAAAGCCTTGTGGGTAACCATGCTTGTTGCGGTGTCTGCCGGAGCCGCCACTATCCCGCGGCCAGCTCCGGAGCTCGAATTCAGGATGGCCGGCCGCCAGGTGGCGAAGCTTAGCCAGTGGCGCGGCAAGGTGATTGTGATGGAAATCCTGCTGACCACCTGTCCCCACTGCGCGCGCACTTCGCAAGTCATGGATCGATTGCAGGGCGAGTACGCCAGGCGCGGCGTCCAGGCACTGGGTGTTACCCTCAACGACCAGACCGGCGATCTGACCGCCGATTACGTCAGGGCTCTCGGGTTGAAGTATCCGGTGGGAAGGGCAAGTCGTGACGATGTGACCACGTTTCTCCAGCACCCGCCGATGATCAGTATGATGGTGCCGCAATTGGTCTTCATCGATCGCAAGGGCATGAGTCGCGCCCATTACCCGCGCACGGATCCGTTCTACAAGAACGAGGAAGAGGGCATGCGGAAGATGCTCGACTTCCTGCTCAGGGAGTCCGGTTCGGCCGGGCGATCCAAATGAGGATGGAAGCGGCGCTGCTCACCGCGGGGCTGGCTTGTGCTCTCGCGGCGTCCGCGGCCGAGGTCCCACGCCGCGCGCCCGAACTCGCCTTCACCCTGCCCGGCGGCAAGCAGGGGCTGCTCAGTTCCTACCGCGGCAAAGTGGTGTTGGTGGAACTGCTCTACACCACCTGTCCGCACTGCCAGTTGTCGGCGCGCGCTCTCAGCCGGATGTACGAGGAATTGAAGCCGCGCGGGTTCCAGCCGCTGGGGATCGCTTTCAACGAGATGGCTTCGGTGTTGCTGCCGGATTTCCTCAAACAGACTCAACCCAGCTTCCCCATCGGCTACGCCCAGCGGGATCCCATATTGTCGTTCCTTCAGCACCCCGCCGTCCGGCGCTTCGTCGTGC
>CAYOTD010000866.1:0-2187 GCA_964406685.1 uncultured Solibacteraceae bacterium
ATCGAATGCCATCAGGCCGCCGGCCCCGGCGGTGACCAGGCGCCAGATGGTCCACATCGCCAGTCCCACGGTCCAGCAGAGAAGGGCCAGTACCAGCAGGACGGTCTCGTCCCAGCGCCGGTCGGCCTCCGCGCGCAGCATCGCCGCAACCCGGGTCTGCGTCTGCGCGACCAGCCGCGGCGGGGCCTGCGGAACCGGCGCCGAACCGATCTCGCCCGCCAGCATCTGCCAGGAGTTGAGCTCGGCCGCGCACTCCGCGCACCGCGCCGCATGCTCCCGGACGCGGCGCTCCTCCTCCGGCGTCAGCACTCCCGCCGCCGCCAGGGCCAGCAACTCGACAATGGCGTCGTGTTCGTTCATCGAATGCTCCTTCGCAGCGCTTCCAGGCCACGCCGCAAACGGCTTTTCACCGTGGACAGGAGTGCGCCGGTGGTTTCGGCGATCTCCTCCAGCTTCATGTCTTCCTCGAACCGCAGCGAGAGCGTCTCCCGGTAGAGCGGCGGCAGTTCCGACATCGCCGCGGCCACCGCCGCCCGCCGCTCGTTCGCCGCCAGGCGCTCGAACGCATCGGGGCCGGGCGCGGCCAGCCGGCCGGCGCGCGCCAGGCCGGTTTCCTCGCCCGGTTCGTCGAGGCTCTCCGGCTGGCGGCGGCGCAGATGGTCGATCGCCAGGTTGTGCGCGATCGAGAACAACCAGGAATCGAAACTGCGCCGGGGATCGTAGCGGCCGGCCGACTCGACCACCCGCAGCCAGGTCTGCTGGAACAGGTCTTCGGCGGCGGCCGGGTTGCCCGCCAGCCGCAACAGGTAACGGTAGAGCCGGTGCTGGTAGCGGCGGATGAGTCCGGTCACGACCTCGGGGTCGCGGCGGCGGAAACGCGCGAGATCGGCCTCCGCCGCTTCGGCCTCGCCGAAATCCATGATGGCTCCCGTGATCATGGCGCTCGATCGGTATACGAACGAGCGCCCGAAAAGGACGCAGCCGGATCTACGCCATGTGCTTTCGCAGGAACTTGATGCCCTCGAAGGCGATGGATTCCGGCGTGGGCGCCAGGTCGCGCCAGATGGCCGCGGCGGCCGACAGGTCGCCCAGGGCGAAGCCGAAACTCTCGATGGTCAGGCAGCCGTCGTAGCGGATGTCGCGTAGCGCCTGGAACACACCCGGCCAGTCGACGTGGCCCGTGCCCGGAGTGCCGCGGTCGTTTTCGCAGGTGTGTACGTGCTTGAGGTACGGGGCCGCGGTGCGGTAGGCCTGGGCGACGTCCTTCTCCTCGATGTTGGCGTGGAAGGTGTCGAAGAGCAGGCCGACGTTGGGGTGATTCACATCCGCGCACAGCTTGACGCCGTCGGCGGCGGTGTTGAGGAAGAAGGTCTCGAACCGGTTCAGCGGCTCGAGGGCGAAGGAGACATCGTGCGCGGCCAGGGTATCGCCCAGCGCCTGGAGGCTTTCCACCGCCCACTTCCATTCCTCCGCCGTGCGGCGCCGCCCGGGGAGCCACCCCACCGGGGCGTAGAGCGGCCCGGCGATGATGTGCGCGCCGGCCTCGGCGGCGGCCTTGATCGAGTCCTTCCAGTGCGCCACGGTGCGGGCGCGGACCTGCGCGTCGGCATCGATGGCGTTCAGGCCGTCGACCAGAACCGAGCAGACGGTGACCTCCAGTCCGTTCTCTTCGGCGCCGCGCCGGATATCGGCGGCGGCGAACTCGCGCGGCCGGAACAGAGGGACTTCAAAACTGTCGCAACCACCGGCCTTGAGCGGCGGGAGCAGGGAGAGATTCGAGCCGTCGAAACTGGCGGCCCAGATGAACGTGTTGACGCCGAACTTCATGTGTGTCGCTCCTGAACTTCACTTCTTAGTATCGAGCCCCAGGTCGGCGAGGATCTTCGGCGCCGGCTCGTCCATGGCGAGCAACTGGTGGCAGCTATTGCAGTCCTGGCCCAGTTTCCTGTCGCCGGCGGCGGCGTGCTGGTCGTCGTGGCAGCGGAAACAGCCGGGAAAATCGGTGTGGCCGATGTTGTTGGGATAAAGCCCCCAGGCGACCTTCATCGCCGGAAAGACGTTGCGGCGGTAGATGGCGAGCGCCGCCTGGCCGGCGCGGTCGATCTCGGCGCGGCGCCGGCGGTAGACCTCCGCGTTCCCTTCGCGGTACAGGCGCGCGAACTCCAGCGGGATCTTCTGCACCGCCTC
>CAYOTD010000867.1:0-2186 GCA_964406685.1 uncultured Solibacteraceae bacterium
CACTTGGCAAACTACCCGAGCCTCAGCTCACCCATGAATTTTTCTGACGAGTCAAAAAAGGGAAATTGGTTACTGTCCCTGATTTCGGCCAGGCGTCGCCCGCAGAGCGGCGGGGTAAGATGAGAGTTGGAGGGATGGCCGAGCGGTCGAAGGCGGCGGTCTTGAAAACCGTTAGCGGGGCAACTCGCTCGGGGGTTCGAATCCCTCTTCCTCCGCCACTTCTGAGCCAGGACGCCAACATGAACCGCCGGACATTTCTCGCCGGTGGGCTGGGCGCCGAGGGCGTGCGCTTCGAGCGGGCCTACTCGTTTCCGGTCTGCTCGCCCACGCGCTCGGGGCTGATGACCGGACGGTCACCGATGCGGCTGGGCGTCGACTAGACGGTGATCCGCCCCTGGTCGAATTACGGAGTGCCCGTGCGGGCGCGCTTCCTCTCCCAGGCGTTCCAGGAAGCAGGCTACAAGACCGCGATTACCGGCAAGTGGCACCTGGGTCACGGGCACAAAAAGTTCCTGCCGCGCGCCCGCGGATTCGATCACGCCTATGGACACCGGAACGGCGACATCGACTACTTCACCCACGAGCGCGAGGGCGGCCTGGAGTGGAACCGCGACGGTATCACCGTCCGCGAGGAAGGGTACAGCACGTTCCTTCTCGGCGCCGAAGCCGTGCGATTCATCAGGCAGCGCGACCGCGGCCGGCACACCTACGCCGCCATGGTGGATGCGATGGACGCCACCATCGGGCGGGTGCTGGCGGCGCTCGACCAGGAGCGGATCGCTCGGGACACGCTCGCTCTGTTCTTCAGCGACAACGGCGGCCCGGTTGCCAACGCCGCCACCAACACTCCTCTGCGCGCAGGGAAAGCCACGACGTTCGAAGGCGGCATTCGCGTGCCCGCGATCGCCGCGAGCCGGGTCGAACGGCGCGAGGATCTGCTCTTCGTCGTGGAAAGCGGAGATGGGGTGCGCCTCGCCGTGCATCACGGCGAGTGGAAGCTGGTGCGCGAAGAGCCTGCGGCAGGTCCGCCCCGCGAGTATCTCTTCCGCCCGGAAGAGGACCCGGGTGAGACCACCGGCCTGGCGTCCAAGAATCCTGGACTGGTGCGGGATCTGGCCGCGCGCATCTCCGAATGGCGCAAGCTGCACCCGCCGGACGGAGTCCGCCCGACGCCGCGCCCGCCCCGCCAGTGGATGGCCCCAGCCCAGTAGTCCGAAGCTGCCCGCGAAGGCTGATCCGCTCCGGCGTGCTTCAGGCCGCACTTCCTTCCGGCGGCGTCCCCTGCCTGAACCAGTGCCGCGTCCGGTTGCAGGCCGCGCAGACCGACAGCATCACCGGCACCTCCACCAGCACTCCAACCACCGTCGCCAGGGCCGCCCCCGACCCCGGTCCGAACAGCGCGATCGCCGTGGCCACCGCCAGTTCGAAGAAGTTGCTGGCGCCGATCAGCGCGCCCGGCGCCGCGACACTGTACTCCACGCGGAACAGCCGCATCAATCCGTAGGCGAGGGACGAGTTGAAGTAGACCTGGATCAGGATGGGAACGGCGATCAGCACGACGTGGAAGAACTTCCCCGTGATGTTGTCGGCCTGGAAGGCGAAGATGAACACCAGGGTCGCCAGCAGGGCAACGATGGTCACCGGCGCGAAGCGCGGCAGCAGGCTTGTCTCAAACCATTCCTTGCCATGCCGCCGGCTCAGCCCCCATCGCAGCAACGACCCCGCCGCCAGCGGGATGACGATGAAGGCGACCACCGAATACAGCAGCACCAGGAACGGAACCGACAGCGACGACGCGCCGCTGACCAGGAAACGCACGATGGGCGCGAACAGCACCAGCATGATCAGGTCGTTCACCGACACCTGCACCAGCGTGTAGGCCGGGTCGCCGTCGGTCAGGTAGCTCCAGACGAAGACCATGGCCGTGCAGGGCGCGGCCGCCAGGATGATGACTCCGGCGATGTACTGGTCCGCCTCGGCTGGACTGATCCAGGCTGAGAAAAGGATGCGGAAAAACAGCCAGCCCACCAGCGCCATCGAGAACGGTTTCACCACCCAATTGACGAACAGCGTCACCAGCAGGCCGCGCGGCCGTTTGCCGACGTTGCGGATGGAGGTGAAATCCACCTTCATCATCATGGGGGTGATCATCAGCCAGATCAGCACCGCGATGGGAACGTTAATCT
>CAYOTD010000868.1:0-2181 GCA_964406685.1 uncultured Solibacteraceae bacterium
ACCGAGATGAGCACCGATTCGAGCAGGAACTTGCGGAGGATGTCGGCGCGGCGGGCGCCGGTGGCGCGGCGGATGCCGATCTCGCGCGTGCGCTCCATCACCGTCGCCAGCATGATGTTCATGATGCCGATGCCGCCCACCAGTAACGAGATGGCCGCTATGGCCACCATGACGTAAGTAAAGATCCGCTGCGTCTGCTGCTGTTGCGCCAGGAGGGCGGCCGGGATGGTTACGCTGAAATCCTGGGTGTTGTGGTGGGTCGAATTCAGAATGCCGTTGACGATCCTGGCCACCTCGACCGAATCCACGTCCGGCTTCAGCCGCAGGTCGATGCCGTCGAGCTCGTCCTTGTTGTTGGACGTGCGGTCCCAGTAGCGGTACTGAAAAGTGTTCAGCGGAATGTAGACCACGTTGTTGACGTCGCGCGCGTTGGCGCTGACGTCCTGCGGTCCGGGGATGCGCTCACCCAGCACGCCCACCACTTCGAGCCACGTGTCGTTGACCTTGACGAATTGGCCCACCGCCTTCTGATAACCGAGCAGGCTGACCTTGGCCTTCTCGCCCAGCACGCAGACCGCGGCGCTGGCCTCGTCCTCAGCCGGATTGAAGAAGCGTCCTTCGGCCAGATGGACGTTGTGGATGACGGCGTAGCCGGGCCGCACGCCGTACAGCTCGGGCACGTCGCGGATGGCTTTGGGGATCACCCGCTGCGGGTGCAGCGTGCGCCGCGGCGAGAGGGTTTCCAGGGCCTCCACGTTGGCCTGGATGATGCGCACGTCGCGCTCGGTCAGCCCCGGGGAGTTGCGCCGCCGCTGCTGGAGCTCCTCCGCGCTCATCGCCGGCCGCGATTCGATGAGGATGTTGCGCACGCCCAACTGCTCGATGAAGCGCAGCGACTCTTCCTTGGCGCCCTCGCCGATGGCCAGCATCCCGATCACCGAACCCACGCCGAAGACGATGCCCAGGGCGGTCAGGAACGTGCGCGTCTTCTGCGCGTGCAGGTTGGCGAACGACACCCGGACGTCGGCCAGAAGCCGGCGCAGGCCGCGCACGCTGGAGGGGAGCCTCATGATTTCGGCAGCGCCTTCAGCGCGCCCCCGCCGCCGCTCTTCTTTCCGCCCGATTCGTCCGGGCTGGCCATGGCCACCACCTGGCCTTCGCGCAGCCCGGTGACAACCGCCTGGCTCTCGCTGCGCCGCACCAGCTTCACGTCGGCGGGCGAAAAGGACCCGCCGGATTGAAGATAGACGAAGGTCCGCCCGTCGCTCTCAAACAGCGCCTGCGAAGGCACCCACAGCGCGTCCCGGACCACCTGGGTGGTGACCACGATGGTCGCGCTCATGCCGGGCCGCAATTCGGGGGACGGCTGTTCGAGGGCGAGCTTGCACTCGAAGTTGCGGTCCCAGGTCGGGCCCGTGGTGCCGCCGATATTCCTGACCTTGCCGGCGAACTTCCTCCCCGGCAGGGCCACGACGCGGATTTCGGCCGGCTGCCCCTCGGCCAGATGGCCGCGGTCCAGCTCGGCGATGCGCGCCATCACTTCCCAGTTGCTCAGGTCGGGGATCTGGGCCACGGCGATGCCGGCGCGCGTCGTATCGCCCACCTTGAAGGCCGGCAACTGCATGCCCCAGTACATGAAGTTGCCGCTGGTGTTCTGCTGGATGTTCACATAGCCGGCCGACTTCGCCTTCAACGTCATGGCGTCGATGTTGCGCCGGGCGGTGTCGGCCTTGACCTTCGCCTTGTTGCGCGCCGCTTCCTGGATCATGACCGCGGCCTGCGAGGTGGCCTTGCGGTTGGCGAGGTCGGATTCGAGCTGCCGCAGCGCGGTGCGGGCCGAGTCCACCGCCAGGTCGTTCTGGCGGGCCACGATGCTGGCCAACAGCGGATTCTTGCGCGCCTCGAGTTCGGCCACCTGAAGATCGGCCTTCGCCTTCAGCAGAAGGGCGCGCGTCTCCTCTTCCTTGGCCTGCGTTTCGGCCTGGGCCCGGATCACCTGCTGTCCGGTTTCGGCCAGGTCGGCTTCGGCCTCCTGCAAGGCGAATTCCTGCTCGGTGGTATCGAAGGCCACCACCACGTCTCCGGCCTGAACCAGTTCGCCCGGTTGCCGCAGAGACGTGATGATCAGTTCGCGGGCGCCGGTCATGGGCGCGTTGAACATCTCGGAATTGCCGCCCTGCA
>CAYOTD010000869.1:0-2180 GCA_964406685.1 uncultured Solibacteraceae bacterium
CGACTGCGCCGCTGCCGATCGCGACGAGCCATCCCGCTACGCACCGGCGAAACCGGAAACGCGATTTCGGCGACTGCCCCGACACTCTTTCAACCGGCTGCCAAGCCTGAAGGCGGTGGCAGACCCGCGTCGGCTGAAGGCGACGGTATGCCGCGCAGACAAGGCCGCCTTCAGCAGTCCTTGCCGGGCCACGTGACCAGCGGCTGGTTCAGCCGACCGGCCTTTGGCCGCCGCCTTCGGCCGGTGGAGGCACCGGCTCCGTCCCCTCCCATGCTTGCCGCCCAGCGGGCTTGAGCCGGGGCCGGGTGAATGCCCGCTGCCAACCGTCTGCAACCACGGCCATGCACCCTGTCTTCTCCGGCTCCTTGCAGCGTTGCAGCCGCCCGCAACGGGTCTGCCGACGGCGGTGTCAGCCCCAGCGGACCAGCCCGAGGTTGTAGCGGGCGATCGGGTTCTTGTGTGCCGGGAGAATGCGGACCGCGTAGCCGTGCTGCCCGCTGGATGAACACGGGATCTCGCCGACGTATTTGTACCGACCGTCTCCGTTTCCGCTTACCGGCTTCATGGGAACGGCCTGCGCATCGGTGATCTGTCCGCGGGCCGAGACCAGCCCGTAGTAGAGCTCCACGGAGACGTCCTGCGGCGAGATGGAGCCGAGGAAGACCTCGGCGGTCACGGGGAGCTTCTGGCCCACCACGATCTCGCGGGGCAGTTCGGCGGAGACGGACTCGATGCGCAGGTCGTGCCAATGCTCGCGGAGCCGCATCCGCCAGGCGGCCAGCTCGCGGGCCGAGGCGAACTTCTCCCGCTGCAACTCCTGCCACTCCGTCGCCGCCGACAGGTACATCCGCTCCATGTACTCGCGGACCATGCGGTTCGTGTTGAACACGGGTGAGATCGTCCGCATCGAGGCCTTCATCCGCGCGATCCATCGCCGCGGAAGCTTGTCGGGGCCCCGGTCGTAGAACGTCGGGATGATCTCTTTTTCGAGCAGCTCGTACAGGCTCTCGCTCTCGAAGAAATCCTGGTAGTCGTCGTTGTTGTAGATGCGGTTGTCCCCGATGACCCAGCCGTTCGAGCCGTCGAACGCCTCGGGCCACCAGCCGTCGAGCACGGAGGCGTTGATCACGCCGTTCGGCGGGCCTTTCATGCCGCTGGTGCCGCTGGCCTCCTGCCGCTTGCGCGGCGTGTTGAGCCAGACGTCGACGCCCTGCACGAGCGAGCGCGCGACGCTCATGTCATAGTCTTCCAGAAAGACCATGCGATGACGCACGCGCGGGTTCTTGGTGAACTGAACGAGCTTCTTGAGCAACTCCTTGCCGCCCTCGTCGCGCGGGTGCGCCTTGCCGGCGAAGATGAACTGAATGGGGTGATCCGGGTCCTCGATGAGCTTGAGCAGGCGATCCGGGTCGCGCAGGAGCAGCGACGCCCGCTTGTATGGGGCGAACCGGCGGGCGAAGCCGACGGTCAGCGCCTCGGGGTCGAGCACCTCATCGGCCATTTCGACCTCCGCCGGCGGGGCGCCCCGGGAACGGAGCTGCTGCTTCAGGCGCCGACGGGCGTCCACGACCAGACGCTCCCGCAGCCGCTCGTGCGAACGCCACAACTCGGCATCCGGGATCGCGTCCACGCCCTTCCAGATCGTCTGATCCACCGGGTCCGCCGCCCACTGCGGGCCCAGATACCGGTTGAACAGGTGCGCCATGTCCACGGAAAGCCAGCTCTGCACATGCACGCCGTTCGTGATCGCCGTGATGGGCACCTCCGCCAGCGGTACGCCCGGCCAGACGCGGCAGAAGATTTCACGCGAGACTTCCCCGTGCATCTGGCTTACGCCGTTGCTGCGGAGAGCCAGTCGCAGCGCCAGTACGGCCATGCAGAACGGCTCCTGAGGATCGGCCGGGTTCATCCGGGAAAGGGCCAGGAGATCCTTGACGGACAGGTTCAGCGTCCGGCAGTAGTCGCCGAGGTGTTTCTCGACCAGGGCGGGCGGAAACGTGTCGATCCCCGCCGGCACCGGCGTGTGCGTGGTGAAAACATTGGCCGCCGCCACGACCTCGCGGGCCTCCTCGAAGGTCATGTTGTCGCGGACCATTCGCTGGCGGATCCGTTCGAGGCTCAGGAACGCCGAGTGCCCCTCGTTCATGTGGCACACGCTCGGCTCGATCCCGAGGACGTCG
>CAYOTD010000870.1:0-2172 GCA_964406685.1 uncultured Solibacteraceae bacterium
GATGTCATCCCTCGCCGGGGCATATATGGTTAACTTCCTGTCCTACCGGACGGTGACCTGGAATCCGGACATCGATTGCAGCCAACTGCTGGCGGAGCATGAGCGTTACCAGACGATTCCCGCCATCGGTGGCGTGCAACACATGTGCCAGGACATGGAGATGGGCCTGCGGCTCGGATGGGGCGGAGTGCTGGCCAAGATCGAGCGCTACCGGCCGCTCAACCCTGCGGCGGAGGACTTCTACGCCGGCCTGGAACACGTGGTCCGGGGCATCCAGGATTGGATCCGCCGTCATGCCGAGGCAGCGGAGGAAATGGCCGGAGACGGCGGGGAGATGCGACAAAATCTCCTCGAAATGGCGGAGATCAACCGCCGGCTGGTGTCGGAGCCGCCGCGAAGCTTCCGCGAGGCGTGCCAGTGGATCCTGTGGTACCAGAGCGTGGCCCGCATGTACAACAGCAGCGGATCCCTGGGCCGGCTGGACGTGCTTCTGCTGCCTTACTACGAGGCGGAGACGCGAGCCGGCACGCTCACCGATGAAGAGGCCGTCTTCCACATCGCCTGTCACCTGCTGCGCGATACCGCCTACCTTCAGGTCGGCGGTCCCGACACCAAGGGCAACGACGTCACCAACCCGGTGTCGCTCCTGATTCTGGAGGCTGTCCACCGGATCAAACTTCCGGCCAACGTCGGTGTTTGCGTGGGAGAGAACGTGGATCCACGGTTGCTGCGACGCGGAGTGGAGATCCTGCTGGAGGACCGCTGCGGGGTTCCGAAGTTCCTGGGCGTGGATAACACCGTTAACGGTTTCGCGGCCAACGGATTCCCCCTCGAACTGGCGCGTGAACGGGTCTACGCGGGCTGCCATTGGCTGGCCATTCCGGGGCGCGAGTATGCGCTCCAGGACATCGTCAAGATCAACTTCCCAGCCGTCTTCGAGGTCGCGTTCCACGAAATGATGCAGGAGGCGGCGGAACCCGGCCTGGAAGAGTTGTGGAAGCGCTTCGTTCACCACCTGCGACAGGCCATCGATTGCGTCCGGCGCGGGATCGACTTCCAGGTGGAGCACTTTCACGAGGTGTTTCCCGAACTCGTGCTCGATCTGCTCTGTCAGGGTCCCATCGAGAAAGGGCTTGACGCCAGCAACGGCGGCGTCGAGTTCAACAACTTCTGCGTGGACGGCGCCGGGCTGGCGACAGTGGCCGACTCGTTCGCCGCCATCGAGGAACAGGTTGAAAGGCGGGGCCGGCTGAGCTGGCGCGATTTGGCCGTGCACCTGGAAGCCGACTGGGCCGGAGCGGCGGGGGAGCGCGCCCGCGTCCTGATGCGGAACTCTCCGCGCTTCGGCAACGGCACGCCGGACGGGGCGGGTGACCACTGGGCGGTCCGCGTCGTGCGGGCGTTCTCCGAGGTCGTGAAGGAACGGCCGACGCCCCGGGGCTACATCTTGATTCCCGGCCTGTTCTCGTGGGCGCTGAACCTCTCCATGGGCCGGCACGTCGGTGCGACACCCAACGGACGCAGGGCGGGCGAACCCATCTCGCACGGCGCCAATCCCGACCCGGGCTTCCGCCAGGACGGCGCTCCCACGGCGCTGGCCGTGGCTGTGGCGGCGGTGCAGCCGGGCTACGGCAACACCGCGCCACTCCAGCTCGACATCGATCCGACCTTCACCCACACGCCCACGGACGTCGACAAGGTGTCGGCCCTGATTCGCGGGCACTTCGATCTCGGCGGCACGCAGATTAACATTAACGTACTCAACCGCGAGCAGATTCTGGAAGCCCACCGGGACCCGTCGAAGTACCCGGACCTGATTGTGCGGGTCACGGGATTCAGCGCGTTCTTCGCCAGCCTGTCCCCGGCGATGCGCCAGTTTGTGGTAGACCGGATCGTCTCCGAATGAACGATAGACGCTCACCCTCCGGCCGGGTATTCGACATCCTGCGGTTCGCGACCGAGGATGGACCGGGGATCCGGACGACGGTCTTTCTGAAGGGCTGTCCGTTGCGGTGCCGCTGGTGCCATAACCCGGAAGGGATCGCCTTCTCCGCGATGGTGTCCTTCACCCCCGAACGATGTCTGGGTTGTGGGGAGTGCGCCCAGGCTTGCCCCAACCAGGCGCACCGGCTGGAAACCGCTCACGTGTATGACCGGGATCGCTGCCAGGTG
>CAYOTD010000871.1:0-2167 GCA_964406685.1 uncultured Solibacteraceae bacterium
GTTTTCGCCCGGCGCCCTGCTGATGTCGGCCAAGGGCGCGCTCCAGCAGACGATCTTCAACCGCGGCCGCATCCGCGAGAACATCAAGGCCCAGGACGCCCTGCTCGACCAGCAGGTGACCGCCTACGAGAGCACGGTTCTCACCGCGCTGGAAGATGTGGAGAACGCACTGATCGCCTTCGGCAAGGAGCAGGTCCGGCGCAAGTCGCTGGCCGAAGCCGCGGCGGCGGCCGAGCGCGCGGTCACGCTTTCCACCGAGCTCTATGCCGCGGGTCTCAAGGACTTTTTGGATGTTCTCGACGCGCAACGCTCGCTGCTGACGCTACAGAACCAGTTGGCGCAGAGCGATGCGACGATCACCGCCGATCTGATCCGGCTTTACAAAGCGCTGGGCGGAGGTTGGGGATCGAGCGCCGGAGCGAAGAAGCAGGCGACAAGAGGCTAACAACAATGACTACCCCATCGAAACCGATCGGAGAAATCCTGGGCGTTTCCGGCGGCAGGCGCCTGAAGAAGCTCGCCGGCTGGCTGGTTGTCTTCCTCGCGCTCGCCGCCGGCGGAATGCTGACGATGAAGAAGCTGCAATCCGCCGGGGCCGAACCGCCGCCCCGCTATCGCACACAGCCGGCGCGCACCGGCGACCTGACGGTCACCGTAACCGCCACCGGCCAATTGCAGCCGACCAATGAAGTCGAGGTCGGCAGCGAGGTATCGGGCATCATCGACTCGGTCGAGGTCGATTACAACGACAGGGTCAGGGTCGGGCAGGTCCTCGCCAAGATCAACATCGAGAAGTTGCAGGCCCAGGTGCTCCAGTCCAAGGCGTCGCTTGCCACGGCGCGCGCCAAGGTGCAGGACGCCGAGGTGACGCTCGAAGAGACGCGGCTCAAGTACAAGCGCATCGAGGAGGCGCGCGAGCGCACCAAAGGGCAACTGCCCTCGAAACAGGATCTGGAAGCCGCCAAGGCCGCCTACGAACGGGCCAAGGCTGCGCTGGCCAGCACCCAGGCGCAGGTTACGCAGGCCGAGGCGACCCTCGCCGTGGATCAGACCAACGTCTCCAAGGCGGTTATCAAGTCGCCGGTTAACGGTGTCGTGCTGGCGCGCAAAGTGGAACCGGGGCAGACCATCGCGGCGTCATTCTCCGCGCCGACCATGTTCGTTCTCGCCGAGGACCTGACGCAGATGGAGTTGCAAGTCAACATCGACGAGGCGGACGTGGGCCAGGTGAAGGAGGGGCAGAAGGTCGCCTTCACGGTGGACGCCTACCCCGGCCGCCGCTTCCCCGGCAGGATCGTCCAGCTTCGCTATCAGTCCACGACCACCAACGGCGTGGTCACCTACCTGGCCGTTATCTCGGTGGACAACCGCGAGATGCTGCTGCGGCCGGGTATGACGGCCACGGCCGAGATCACCGTACTGGCGCTGAAGAACGCGCTGCTGGTCCCGAACACCGCGCTTCGGTTCGCCCCCTCGCCAGCGGGCGCCACCCCGGTGGCCGACAACCGGAGTTGGATCCGCAAGATCATGCCGGGACCGCCTCCGATGGGCAACCGCGGCCCGGCCCCGGAGGAGGAGATCACGGAGAGCCGCGTGTGGGTGCTGAGGGGCCCGCAGCCTACGCCGGTTCCTGTGAAAACCGGCGCAACCAATGGCAAGATCAGCCAAATTCTCTCCGGGGCGCTCGCCCCGGGAGATCCGGTGGTCATCGAATCCCTCAAGGCGGAGAAATGAAACACGACGATTCCGGCGAGCCCCTGATGGAATTCCGGGGTGTGACGAAACTCTACGGGGAAGGAACGGCGTCGATCGCCGCGCTGGCGGGGGTCGACTTCCGCATCGACCACGGCGAATTCGTGGCCATCATGGGACCCAGCGGCTCGGGCAAGTCCACTTGCATGAACATCCTGGGTTGCCTGGACACACCCACGGGCGGGGCCTACCTATTCAAAGGGATGGACGTGGGTAAGCTCAGCCGCACCCAGCGCGCCCGCCTCCGGCGCTACTACCTGGGATTCATCTTCCAGGGATTCAACCTGCTGGCGAGGACCTCCGCGCTGGAGAATGTCGAGCTGCCGTTGATCTACCGCGGCACGCGGCGCTCGGAGCGCCGCGAGCGGGCGCGACGGGCGCTCGACCTGGTCGGTTTGAAGGGCTGGGAAGAGCA
>CAYOTD010000872.1:0-2160 GCA_964406685.1 uncultured Solibacteraceae bacterium
GATGGCATTCGATCTTTCCCAAACCCTGCTGTATCTGACCGTGTCCACGCTGCTGGCCTGGCTGACCGGCGGAGTGGCCGCCGTGATCGCCGGCCAGCGCCGGCGCGCCGCATGGAGGAGTCTATGAGCCGCTTCAAAGAAGAGTTTTCCATGATTTCGCCCACCGGGAAGCTCATTGCGTTCCTGGTCTGGCTGGCCGTGACGATCGGCCTGAACGTGCTGTTCCTGACTGTCGGCAAGCCGGGCGATCCTCCGGTCCCGTTCCGCATCTTCCTGACGCTGTTCATGCCCATTCCGCTAACGGCGTACGCACTTGTCGTCGCCTACATCAACGGCGACGCGAAGCGGCGGGGCATGCGTCACGTGCTGTGGACTCTGCTGGCCATCTTCATCCCGAACGGCGTCGGGATCATCCTTTACTTCATCTTTCGCGAACCGCGGATGATCGGATGCCCCAGGTGCGGCATGCACGCGAAACAGACCTTCACCTTCTGCCCTTCCTGCGGGGCGGCCTTGCAGCCGGCCTGCCCCGCCTGCCACAAGGCGATCGAGGCGGGTTGGGCCAACTGCCCTTACTGCGGCGGGCGGCTGGCGGCCTGACCGCGGATCGCATCGATCATGGCCGACATGCGGCGGTGATGGGGTCCGCTCCAGTAGACGCCGCCGCAAGCCGGGCAAAGCAGGAACTCCTGGTAGCATTCGCGGGTGCGCGGCGGGAGGCGGTGGGCGACCTCGGCCATCGCCGCCTCCCGCAACTCCCCGTTGCAGCGCAGGCAGCGCGTGAAGGGGCGCAAGGACGCGGCCAGGTCGAACCGCTCGACGACCTCCCGCAGTTGCGCTTCCGGCTCGGTCGAGCGCACCGAGTATCCGTGAGTCACCTCCCGGCGCATCAGCAGGCCGCGGTCGCGGGTAAGCAGGATGCGCCGTTCGGCGGTGGAGGCGCGCGCCAGGTCGGCATCGTCCGCATCGCGGCTGCACGCCGTGTCGAACCCCAGCATCCGCAGGTAGCGGGCCAGGCGTCCCAGGTGGCCGTCGAGGAGGAAGCGCGTCTCCCGCAGCGGTTCCGGCCGCAAGCGAATCACCGGGCGCACGTCGAGGGCTTCGAACACCGGATACACGCTGACACGGTCGCCGTCGGCCAGCAGGCGGTCGAACCCCACCGATTCGCCGTTTATCAGGATGATCTCGATTTCGGTGTGCGGCACGCCGAAAGATTCGATGGCGTCCTTCACCGCGCCCGGCACAAAGAACTCGTAGACGATGTCCCGTGCGCGGAACTCGCGCGCCAGGAAGTCGTTCAACTCGGCGTAGAAGCGGAATGTCGCGGTCAGTTTCGCTATGATGACATTGTAATGACCCCGCCGGAGACCCTGGATCGTCCGCCGGTCGCCCTGGCCAGGCTGGGCGAACTGGAGGACGCTCTGGCGGCGTCGATCCGCGGGAAGAGCGAGGTTCTGCGGCTGTCGCTGGTGTGCCTGCTGGCCAAAGGGCACCTGCTGATCGAGGACGTGCCGGGGGTGGGGAAGACGACTCTGGCCCAAGCGCTGGCGCGGTCGGTCCGGTGCAGTTTCCACCGGCTGCAATTCACCTCCGACATGCTGCCCAGCGACGTCATCGGCGTCACCGTGTACAACGCCAGCACGCGCGATTTCGAGTTCAAGCAGGGACCCGTCTTCACCCATTTCCTGCTGGCCGACGAGATCAACCGCGCCACACCCAAGACGCAATCCGCGTTGCTGGAGGCGATGAACGAGCTGCAAGTGACCGTAGACGGGCGCTCGTATCCGCTGGCCACGCCGTTCATGGTGATGGCCACGCAGAATCCGGTGGAACATCACGGAACCTATCCGCTGCCCGAATCGCAGCTCGACCGGTTCCTCATGCGCCTGCGCATGGGCTATCCGGACCCGGCCAGCGAACGGGAGATCGTGCGTAGCGCCACCTCGGGCGTCAACACCGGTGTTCCTTCGGTGCTCGACGCGGAGGAGATCGTGGATCTCCAGCAGTGGGTGAGCCGGGTGCGCGTCGACGAAGCCATCGTCGATTACATGCTGGCGATCGTCGAGAAGACGCGCCGGCATGAAGCCCTCGCCCTCGGAGTCAGCCCGCGCGGCGCGCAGGCGTTGTACCGCGCCAGCCAGGCCCTGGCGCTGGTGGAAG
>CAYOTD010000873.1:0-2160 GCA_964406685.1 uncultured Solibacteraceae bacterium
AGAGGCGAAACCGGGGCAATCCCTCCAGCGCCTCCGCCTGCGCCTGAATCGTCGGAGCCAGCGCCACGGCCGCCTGGTTCAACTGGTCCCGGCTCTCGGCGAAGGGTATGGCGACGCCGGTCGTGCGCTTGAGGATACGGTGCACCTCGGTGATGTAAAAGGAGGGCACCCGCTCGTGGCCGAAGGTGTCGGCGAGGAATCTCATGCAGTCCTTGGCGACGGCGAGTTGGACCGCGGGATCGCGGGTGACCTGCTGGGCCGCGGCATAGACGTCCCCCAGGATACAGGTGAGACAGGCGGGGACCGTTTTCATCGCCGAACCCCCGGAGGCACGAAGCCGTCGGGCACGTGGTTCAAGGGGCGCCGCCCACCGCCCACCGCCGGGGCGGACTGCATGGCGAGCCGGATGTACGCCTGGGCGGTCGCGACGGCCTCGGGTACGCTCAGCCCCTTGGCCAGGCCGGAAGCGATGGCCGAGGACAGGGTGCAGCCCGTGCCGTGAAACTCCCCCGGGATCCGGGAGCTTTCCTGCCGCACGAACTCCAGGCCGTCGAAGAGCAGGTCGATCACGCGATCGCCCGCGAGGTGCCCGCCCTTGATCAGGACATAGCGCGGGCCCATGGCGTGAATGGTCCGCGCCGCCTCCTCCATGTCGTCGATCGTCCGGATCTTCCGCTCGCAGAGGAAGGTGGCCTCGTCGAGGTTCGGCGTCACCAGCGTGGCCATCGGAAACAGGTGCTGGCGCATGATCGGCGCGGCCTCGTTCTGCACGAGGGCGTCGCCGCTGGCGGCGATCATGACCGGGTCCACGACGACGTTGGCCAGGCGGAACTCGCGCACCACGCTTGCCACCGTTCGGATGATGGGCCCCGTGGCGAGCATCCCGGTCTTCACGGCGTCCACCGCGATGTCCTCGAGGACGGCGCGGAGCTGCTCCGCGATGAAGTCCGTGGTGGGAAGCTCCACCCCGCGGACGCCGCGGGTGTTCTGCGCCGTGAGGCCGGCGATGGCCGACAATCCGAACACCCGGAAGGCCGTGAAGGTCTTCAGGTCGGCCTGTATGCCGGCGCCCCCGCCGGAATCCGACCCGGCGATGGTGAGCGCCGTGGGCATCCGCGTCCCCCGCATGTCTCCACTCCTTTGAGGCCTGGCGACCGCGTCCTGCCTACCGGGCCTGACGGGCCTGCGCCAGGACGCGCGGCTGGCGCTGTTCGGCGCGCGGCGTCCCGTACAGCGCCTGGTACCGATCGTAGTTTCCCAGCACACGCTTCACGTAGTTGCGCGTTTCCGTATACGGAATATCCTCGACGAACTCGACCTCGTCGGCGAAGCCGTACCGCTGCACCCAGCGCTGGACCGCCTGCTTCCCCGCGTTGTACGCGGCCAGCGTCAGCGTGAGGTTACCGCCGAAGTCCCGGACGAGGTCGGCCAGATGCGCCACGCCGACCTGGATGTTCCGCTCCGGCGTCTCCAGTGCGGCGGCGCTCACTGGCGGGAGCTTATGGTCGCGCGCGGTGAGGTCCGCGGTTTGCTGCATCAGCTGCATGAGCCCGCGCGCCCCGGTGCGCGACACGGCCTGGGGCGCGAACGCGCTCTCCTCGCGGATCAGCGCGAGGACAAGATACGGATCCAGGGCGCGGGCCACCGCGTGCTGTCGAACCAGGTCGATGTGTCCCAAGGGATACGTGCATTGCCAGAAACCGGGAATCGGAGCCTGGCCGCCCTCCTGAACGAACAGCGGCCGCAGCACCCTGTTGCCCACCCAGACCGCCTTGTCGTAGCGCCCCAGGTCGAGGAATGCCCCGCACGCTTCGGCCAGGCCGGCGCGCTCGTCGGGCCGGCTCCGGACGTGCTCGGTCCACTCCTCGACCGCGTCGTCCAGCAGGCCGAGGCCGCGCAAGGCTCTGGCCTTCTCCGCATGGACTCCCGTGGCGCCGTTTGTCGGGAGCGGTCGAGCCACGGGCGGCGAAGACTTTGGCAGCGCCTTCTTTGTGAGCGCCGTGAGGCGCTCGGTCGCGCGAAGGCGGTAGTAATGCTGGTTTGTGCTGGCGTCGAGGATCGTCCGGTAGGCCTGGGCGGCCTCGGATGCGTGCCTGATCGCCTCCAGCGCCCGGCCGCGCCAGTAGAGCGCTGGAATTCTCCAGCGCGATCCCGGTTCGT
>CAYOTD010000874.1:0-2159 GCA_964406685.1 uncultured Solibacteraceae bacterium
AATACAGCGCGCGAAATGTGGAACCTCCTCGGGCTAGAGCGGGCAGAACCACGAACGGGAAGACGCTCGTCCCAACCCGCCGATGTGTCCCTATTGTGTCCCGAGGCTAAAGTGAAGAAAATTGGATTTCGCTAAGTGCTTTAAAATGTGGTGGCCAGGGACGGAATCGAACCGCCGACGCCAGCCTTTTCAGGGCTGCGCTCTACCAGCTGAGCTACCTGGCCGACTCATAGTATTGTATCAGACCGCCAGGCCCCGGCGGGCGCTGCGCCATGCTGCGGCAGGAGTGGCGCTCTGCTGCGCGCCTGACTCACGGGGAGTTCTCTTCGCCGCCGCGCTGTCTTCGATGGCCGTGTGAGACGATTTCAAGTATCCAGGACGACGGCGGGCGGCGACGGGTCGCGATCGAGCGCGCAGTGGCTGACTCCCGGCAACGGCGCTTCGCTCACTGGGCGCGCGCGTTTCTGTCACCGCCGGTGCAATAATCCCCATATCGCCGGTTGAAAAATCCCCACCCTTGTACTAGGACTAAGCCGGCATCGACTCTGGAACGAGGAGGTGCCGCGACCTGTTGAGGGCGAGGGAAGTGAACGACTTTTCAGAGCTGAAGCGAGAAGGGCTCAGCATCCAGGCGATCAGTTCGGTGACGGGCTTCGATCGCAAAACCGTGCGGAAGTATCGGCTGAAGCCGGATGAGATTCCGGCGTACGGATCGCGGCCGTCGGCGGCGAGCAAACTGGATGAGTTCAAGCCGTATCTGGAAGAGCGGCTGAAAGCCGGCGTGTGGAACGCTGCGGTGTTGTTGCGGGAAGTGAAAGCGCGAAGCTACACGGGAGGCCACACCATCCTGAAGGACTGGCTGCAGCCGCAACGAGAAGCGGCGGGCGCGGTGGCGGTGCGTCGGTTCGAGACGCCGCCGGGCCGCCAGGCACAGGTCGATTGGGGCCATCTGGGAAGCCTGGAGTTGGACAGCATCGAGCGCCAGTTGTGGGGGTTCACCTTCACCCTGGGCTACAGCCGGATGATGATGGCGGAGGCGGCGCTGAACCAGAAGTTGGGAACGTTGCTGCGGATGCACGAAGAAGCCTTCCGGCAACTGGGCGGGGTTCCCGAGGAGATCCTGTATGACCGCATGAAGACGGTCTGGCAGGAGATCGACGAGCGGGGCGAGGTGGTCTGGAATCCCGTGTTTCTGGACTTCTCGCGCTACTGGGGCTTCACGCCGCGGCTGTGCCGGCCCTATCGTGCGCAGACCAAGGGCAAAGTGGAATCCGGCGTGAAGTACGTACGGCGGAACTTCCTGTGCGGTCTCCAGGGCCGGGAACCGGACGGCATGGAGGATCTGAACAACCAGCTCCGGCAGTGGGTCTGGAACGTGGCCAACCAGCGTGTGCACGGGACCACGCACGAGGTGGTGATGGCGCGTTGGGACGCCGACCAGATGACCCTGCATCCGATGGCCGGGCGGGCCGCCTATCCGTTCGCCGACGAGGAGTTACGCAAGGTGGCGCGGGACGCGTTCGTATCGTGGCAGGGGAGCCGGTACTCGGTGCCGTGGGTGTACGCGGGAAAAGAGGTTTGGGTGCGTGAGCGCGATGGCGGCGTCGAGGTGCATTACGGCGCGCAGCGGATAGCGGCGCACGCGCCGGCACCGCGGAAGCACGTGATCGTGCGAGATCCCGAGCATCACCAAGGGATCCCGATGGGCGCCCGGCAGGAGCGGAAGACCCTGGTGCACATCCGGCAGACTGCGCCGGTGGTGGAGATCCGGCCACTGGCCGCCTATGAGAGCGTGGCGGCGGGAGGCGCGCTATGACCGCCATCGAGCAACTGCAAGAGACGTTGAGCGGGTTGGGGCTGGCGGCCGTCGAGGCGCGTCTGGAAGGGCGGCTGGAACAGGCGGCAAAAGCGGAGCCCAGCTACGGCGATTTTCTGCTGGAGGTGCTGAGGACGGAATCCGACGCTCGGCGGCAACGCTACTTGAAGACCCGGCTGCAACTGGCGCACCTGCCGTACATCAAGACGTTCGAGCAGTTTGATTTCGGCTTTCAACCGTCCATTGATGAGCGGCAGATTCGGGAATTGCGCACGCTGCGTTTCGTGCACGAAGCCAGCAACGTGATTCTGTTGGGACCGCCGGGCGTGGGCAAAACTCACCT
>CAYOTD010000875.1:0-2146 GCA_964406685.1 uncultured Solibacteraceae bacterium
GTTGCGGCCGGAGGCGAGCATATTGAACACCTGGGCCGCGGTGGTGCCGCCGGTCTTGGCCAGGACCAGGGTGCCCTTGCCCAGATCGAGCGACGTCGCGTTGCCGACGGCCAGGCTCTTGGCGCTCATCACATTGCCCGCGCCGAGATCCGGCGCCACGGTGCGAAGGCTGCTGACTGCAATCGAGGCGGGCCCCACCGACAGCACATTGTTGCCGATCACCACATCCTGACCGGTCGTGTCCACGCCCTTCGTGATCAGGACATCATTGCCGGCGTCGCCGTTAATAGTCAGCGGAACGGGAATCGCCCCGCCGGTGAAATCGAGGGTGATCCGGTCATTGCCGAGCTTGCCGTTAACGGTGATGCTCTGAACGCTGCCAATTTCCTTCTCCGCCACCACGCCGCTGCCCGCGTCGAGAAGCTGGACCTTCGTCCCGCTCATCTTGAGCGATGCCGTGTCATCGTTGTCGGTCAGATCAATGACCCAGGGAGCGGCGACTCCCTCCGCCACCGCCTGGAAATCCTTGAACACGACGTTGACCGAGTCCCCCGCGGCGCGCGTCATGGCCGACAGAATGATCTTGAACGGGACCGAATTGTCCCAGTTCGTATAGATGACCGGATCGTTGTCGCCCAGCCGGCCGTCAACGTACATCTCGATCTTCGCGCTCGTGCCGCCCAGCGGAGTGAAGACCAGCTGCATGATGTGCTCGCCCTCGTCGTTGGAATGGCTGTTGAACTCGGGCACCGACACCCCGCCACCGGTGTTGTTCTTGTTGAACGACCAGCTCGACTCATTCCGGTTCTGGGAGAAGTGGAAGTACTGACCGCCATTGACCGGCTGCAGCAACCAGAGGCTGGATCGCCACGCCGTCCCCGCACCGGTGATCGACACACGGTCGACCGTAATAACTGTCTTCACGGACGAGGAGAACAGGCCCTTGGATTCCAGCGAGCTGCCAAACCAGTACTGGTTGGTCGAGGTCCCGCTCAGCACCAAGCCATTGGCGTCCTGGAACGGCGCATTGAGCCCGGCCTCGCCGTTGTTCTCCAGGCCGCGAAGTGTGATGTCCCACTTGCTCGTGTCCACGCCGTCACCCGTGAACGGGTCGGTCAGACTAACCAGCGGCGCCGCGGTGGTCGCCGACGCCAAGGCATAACTCGAGTACGTGTTCACACTGCCGGCATCATTCACAGCGCGAACACGATAGTAGTATTTCTGGCCCGCGGCTCGGACCGCGTCGGTATAACTCAGCGTGGAACCCGTGCCCGCACCAGCAGAAACCGTGCCAATAACCGCGTAGGTCACGCCGTCCAGCGAACGCTCGACGTGATAACCCAACTCGTTGTCGGCATTGTCGGTCCAGTTGAGCGCGATATTCAGAGCGGTCATGCCCGAACCCGCCGTCGCCGTCAGGTTGCTCGGCGCGGCTGGCGCGCTGCTGGCGGAAGGTGTCGCCACCGCACTGAAGTCCTTGAACACCGCGCTCACATAATCGTACGCCGCGCGGGCCTGTCCCGTGAGAATCACCTTGAACGCAACCGAGTTGTCCCAGTTGCTGTAGTTGGCGGTCGCGCCAAGGTTGCCATCCAGGTAAATGTCCACCTTGGCATAGGTCCCGCCCAGAGGCGTGTACACAAGCTTCATGATGTGCTCGCCCTGGTCCGCGGCCACGGCATTGAAGGAGTCGATCGCGATTCCGGCGCCCATGGTGCTCGGGTTGTAGGACCAGCCCCCTTCATTCACGTTCTCTGAAAAGTGCAGGTACTGCCCGCCGGCCGCCGGCTGGAGAATCCAGAGACTGCTCCGATAGATGCCCGCGCCCGTAAGCCACGCACGATCAACCGTGACCGTCGTCGTAACGGAAGAGGAGAATACACTGCGCGATTCGAGCGACTTCCCGTACCAGTAGGAGAGCATCGTGGTCCCGCCAAGCGTCAGACCATTGGCATCCTGGTACGGCGCGTCATATCCCGCTTCGCCGGTCTTCTCGAGGCCGCGATTCGTAATGTCCCACTTGCTCGTGTCAATCGTGGCCCCGGTGAGCGAGTCGGTCATGCTCGCGATGCCGCCCGCCGTCGTGGCCTGCGCCCAGGGCAATCGCTTTTGTTCCGGCGGCGGCGATATTACAGTATCTTGCGCC
>CAYOTD010000876.1:0-231 GCA_964406685.1 uncultured Solibacteraceae bacterium
CATGTGGAAGGCATCCGCAGTCATCCCGTAGCCGGTGATCTCGGCCAGAATCGGCGCGCCCCTCCGGCGGGCGAATTCCAGTTCCTCGAGGATCACAATCCCCGCGCCTTCGCCGACCACAAAGCCGTCGCGCTGCGCGTCCCACGGCCGGCTGGACCGCAGCGGCTCGTCGTTACGCGTCGACAGCGCCCGCATGGCCGCAAAGCCCCCGATGCCCATCGGCGTGATGGC
>CAYOTD010000876.1:241-2142 GCA_964406685.1 uncultured Solibacteraceae bacterium
GGATGAATCATCGAGTGCGAGCCGCCGGTGAGCATCACGTCGGCGTCGCCGCGCTGGATGATCTTGAAGGAATCGCCCACCGCGTGGGCGCTGGTGGTGCAGGCGGTGGCGGTGGCCGAATTCGGCCCTTTGGCCCCGGTGCGGATCGAGACCTGGCCCGAGGCCAGATTGATGATGGTCGCCGGAATGAAGAACGGCGAGATCCGGCCCGGCCCCTTCTCGATCAGGTTGCGGTGCTCGCGTTCGATCACTTCGAACCCGCCGATCCCGCTGCCGATGAAGACGCCCACCCGTTCGCCGATATCGGCGGTGATCTTCAGCCCCGCCCCGGACAGGGCGTACTCGGTCGCGGCGATGGCGAAGTGCATGAACCTCGCCATCTTCTTGACCTCTTTTTTCTCGATGAACCGGGTAGGGTCGAAGCCGTGCACCTCGCCCGCGATCCGGCTGGAGAACTGGGAAGCGTCGAACTGGGTGATGGGGCCGATGCCGCAGCGGCCCTCCAGCAGCGCCTTCCAGGTCTGCTCCGTGCCGTCCCCGACCGGGCACAGCAAACCGACACCTGTAACTACGACTCTGCGAGACAAGGAGTTGACTCCCTTATGAAAGAGCGGGGATCGCTCCCGAGCTAGCTCTTCTTCTTGGCTTCAATGTAGTCGATGGCGTCCTTGACCGTGGCGATCTTCTCGGCGTCTTCATCCGGAATGTCGATTTCAAAGGCCTCCTCGAAGGCCATCACCAGTTCCACGATGTCGAGCGAGTCCGCGCCCAGGTCGTCCACGAACGAGGCGGTGGGATCGACAGCGCTCTCGTCGACACCCAACTGCTCGACGATGATCTGCTTCACCTTCTGGTCAACCGACATGAATCCTCCAAGTTAGAAGTCCAAACTCATTGATTCTAGCCGCCGTGACCCGCCATGCGCAACTCGATCTCGCCCCGGGTACACTGGAAGGGGAGATGCTCCTGCCCGCCTTGGTACTGCTCCTCGCTCCGGCGGATCCGCCGCCGTCCTCCCTCCTCCTCGCCCCTGCCCTGCGGCGGCTGTCGGAGGAGGCCGAGGCCTTTGCCCGTGTCGCCCCGGACGTTCTGAGCGAAGAGATCTGCCGGCAGAAGGCCGCCAGAACCCGCCGCACTCTGCACTTCCGCATGGGACCCTCGCCGGTGGCGGCGCCTGAGCTTCGCTACGACGCGCGAGAGATCGTCTCCGAGTACGGCTTCGCGGTGCTCAAGCAGGACGGCGGGACCCTGCACGAGCTCCGGCGTGTCGTCTCGGTCGACGGAAAGCCGGTGGAGCCCTCCGACAAGGCCCGGCGGAAGCTCACCATGGCCCTGACGGACGCCAACGACCGGGAGCGCCGGCGCCTGCTGCGCGAGTTCGAGGACCGGGGCCTGGAAGGCGCGGCGGTCGATTTCGGCCAGAGCCTTCTGCTGTTCACCCGCCGCCGGCTGGAGGACTACGAGTTCTCCGTCGAAGGCCGGGAAAACGTCGGCCCGGACCCCGCCCTGGTTCTCTCCTTTAAGCAGCGCGGCGGGTCGCAGGCCTTCACGGTCTTCGACCGCACCCAGGTGGTGCGCCGGCCGCTGCAAGGACGCCTTTGGGTGCGCCAGCCCGATTCCCTGCCCCTGCGCCTCGAGCTTCGCACCGCGCGCCGCCACGCGCAGACCGAACTGCTGGATGTGGCCGTGGTCGATTTTGCCATGAGCCCTCACGGCGCCCTCATGCCGGTGTCGGTGCTCTATCGCGAACACCTGGGCAGGATCCTGCTGATCGAAATTTCGTTCCAGTACGGCCCGTTCCGCCGGTTCGCAGCCAACGCCGAGATCAAGTTCACCGAAGCCCCGGAACCGCCTCCGCACAAACAACCGAAATGAGCGAACAAGTCATTTACTTACATGGA
>CAYOTD010000877.1:0-2141 GCA_964406685.1 uncultured Solibacteraceae bacterium
TCGAACAGCTCGCGGGATTTCTCCATGAGTGCCAGTGCCAGGCGCAGCCAGCGCGGGTCGAAATCGGTCTCATACAGATCGAGCATGCTCTGCGACAGAAAGGCATAATCGTCGAGAAAGCCGTGAATCGCGGCCTCGCCGTCGCGGTAGCGGCGCAGCAGCCGGCCGGTCGAAGGATCGTACAGGTTTGCCAGGATGAATTCGACAGCCCGGCGGGCGGCTTCTTCGTAGCGTGGTTCGCCCAACACCTGTGCGGCGCGGGCCAGGGCCGAGATCATGAGCGCGTTCCATGAGGTGAGCACCTTGTCGTCCAGGTGCGGGCGGGGCCGCCGCAGACGTATCTCCAGCAGCTTACGCCGGGCGGCCTCGGCCGCTGCGCCCTCCGCCGGTGTCTGGACGAAGAGGATGTTACGTCCCTTGAACTCGCCGTGGGGATCGATTTCGACGTTGCCGTCCGGCCGGACGCCGTAGGCGCGGCAGAACCACTCCGCGTCCGCGGGGCCGAGCGCGTCCTCGATCTCCGCCCGCCGCCAGAGGTAGAAGGCGCCCTCGCTCTTCACTCCCGGCCGGTCAGGGTCGATTTCGCTGTCGGCGTCCTCGGCGGAGTAGAAGGCGCCCTCCGGATGCATCATGTCGTCCAGCACGTAGTTCAATACCGACCGCGCCACGCCGGCGAAGAACGCGTCGCCGCCGGCCTGGAAGGCTTCCAGGTAGGAAATGGCCGCCTGCGCCTGGTCGTAGAGCATCTTCTCGAAATGCGGCACGAACCAGCGTTCGTCCACCGAATACCGGTGAAAGCCCCCGCCAAGCTGGTCGTTCACTCCGCCGCGTGCCATCGCCCGCAAGGTCGTGCAGACCATTTCGGCCGCCTGAGTCTCTCCGGTGGCGGCCCAGTAGCGCAACAGGAAGTTGTGAATCACGGTTCGCGGGAACTTGGGCGCGCCGCCGAAGCCGCCGAACTCGCCGTCGAAATCGCTCGCGAACAAGCGGTACGCCGCTTCGGCAAGCGAATCGTCGGGCCGCGCGCCGGCACGGGGAGCGACAGAGGTATAGCGGTCCAGTTCCTTGAGGACCTCGATTCCCGAGGCGAGGATTCGCGGACGCTCCGTCGCCCAGGCTTCCGCGATGTGCAGAAGAATGGCCGCGAAGCCGGGCCGGCCGTAGCGGTTGTCGGGCGGGAAATACGTTCCTCCGAAGAACGGTTTCAGATCGGGCGCGAGAAAGACCGACATCGGCCAGCCGCCGCCTCCGGTGGAGGCCTGCACGTACAGCATGTAGATGCGGTCGACATCGGGCCGTTCCTCGCGGTCCACCTTGATGGGGACGAAGAAGCGGTTCAGAATCCCGGCGATCTCCTCCGATTCGAACGACTCCCGCTCCATGACGTGGCACCAGTGGCAGGTCGAGTAGCCCACGGAAAGGAAGATCGGCTTCTGCCCGGCGCGGGCTTTTTCGAAAGCCTCCTCGCCCCAGGGGTGCCAGTCGACCGGATTGTGCGCATGCTGGAGAAGATAAGGACTCTTCTCCCGGATCAGGCGGTTTGTATTCATGAGATCGGACCCAGACGGATGGAGGCAAGCCTCTGCCACCATTCTATCGCGGGGCGTATCATACAAGGCGTATGACCTACTACCAGGAGAATCGCGACCGATTTCTCGAAGGCCTCAAGGCCTGGCTGCGGATTCCGAGCATCAGCACGGCCCCCGAGCACGCTCCGGACGTCCGGCGGGCGGCGGAGTTCCTGGCCGAAGACCTGCGCCAGGCCGGCCTGGCCAACGTGGCCCTGATCGAGGGCGAGGGCAATCCGCTGGTGTACGCCGATTGGCTCAGCGCGCCCGGCAAGCCGACCCTGCTGTTCTACGGCCACTACGACGTGCAGCCGCCGGACCCGCTGGAGGAATGGAAGTCGGCGCCGTTCGAGCCCACGGTGCGCGACAACAACCTCTATGCGCGCGGCGCGTCGGACGACAAGGGACAGACTTACATTCTGGCCAAAGCGGTGGAGGGATTGCTCAAGACACGCGGCCGGCTGCCGGTCAATGTGCGGTACCTGATTGAAGGCGAAGAAGAAACCGGCGGAGAGCACATCGCCCGCTACGTCACCACCCGGCCCGCTATCCTGAAGGCGGACGCGGCCGTGA
>CAYOTD010000878.1:0-2141 GCA_964406685.1 uncultured Solibacteraceae bacterium
CCCGGACTGTCCGGGCGTGGTGTCGTCCGAGTACTCGTCGATGGATTTGGACCAGGTGTAGTTGGCTTCGATGCTGAAGCTTGAGTTGACCCGCCGCTCGACGGAGAACTGAAGTCCATGGTAGGTGGAGGTGCTGCCCGAACTGGCGATCAGGATGGCGGCGAAGTTGCTGTAGGGCCGCCGCGCCTGGATGTTGCCGGTGGTGGCGCCGGCGGCGTAGCGCGCGTAGTTCAGATCGTAGTTGAACGACAGGCGGCGTCCCATGTTGCCGACGTAGCTGACCCGCGCCAGCAGGTTGCCCGGGATCTCCCGCTCCACCGTCAGGTTGATGTTCTCCATGTAACTGGGCTGGAATCCCTGATCGAAAGCGCCGAATTGCCCCAGCGGTGTGACGAACGTGCTGGTCGCCGGAGGATCGAAAGGCGCAAAGGACGCCGGGAAGGGGTTGGACACGGTGGCGTACGGGTTCTCGAAACGCACGCCGTACAGGGTCACCTGCGGGCTGAACGGAGCCGAGTTCACGAAGCCGTTGTAGAGAATGGTGAACTGCGGATTCCAGAACAGGCCGAAGCCGCCCCGCACGGCCAGTTTCCCGCCACCGGGACGATAGGCGAATCCGAAACGGGGCGAAAAGGTGCGCAGGTAGGTCTCCGAGCCGCCCTCCGGGCAGTGCGGATCTCCTGCGTTCAGGTATCCCAACGGCGCGTTAGGGAAGCGGGTCGATTGCACTCCGGGCACGAAGCACTGCGTGCGGCCCAGGGTGTCGGTGAAGGGGAAGGACGGATCCCAGCGCAGGCCCAAGTTCAGGGTCAGGTTGCGCCCTGCCCGCCAGTTGTCTTGCACGAAAACGCCGAACCGGTTCCCTTTCAGCTCCTTGAACTCGCCGCCACCCTGCCAGAACTGGTACACGTCGCCCAGCATGTAGTCGGCGAACGCATTCCCGCTGATCGATCCGTTGAAGGTGAAGTTCCCCATGGTGCGGAAATCGTTCTGGATCTGGTTGCTCAGGTGCATGTACTCGCCGCCGAACTTCAGCTCGTGAGCGCCCCGCATCCAGGTCAGCGATTCGCTGATATGATAGTCGCGGTCGAACTTCTTGTAGTTCCAGCCCGGCCGCGCCGTGAATCCGCCCGAAATCGAGACGTAGACCGAAGCCGGATCCTTGACCGCGATCCCCTTCACGCCCGCCTGGGCGAAGTCGATCGGCAGCTTGACCGCGGTCCAGTCGTTGTGGGTCTTGCGCTCGCGCATGGCAAAAGTGGTATTGGCGATCAGGCTGGGCGACACTACCCAGACGTCTCCCACCGTGAACTGCGTGTAAGGCTGGGTGGACTTTCCGATGTCGGCCGAGTACATCGAGGTCAGGTCCTCGGTATTGCCGGAAAACGGCCGGTTGTAGTTGCGGCGGAAGTAGCGGCCGGTGAAGCGGTGAGCCGTCAGGTGGTAGTCGGCGCGCGCGGTGTACTCATCCTGCCCCGAGCGGTCCTGGTAGCCGGCCCGCACCTCGCCGTTGGCGGCCGTCGGGACCGGAATGTACTTCAACAATGCCTGCGAGACGCTGCTGAGGCGGCTGGCGGGAATCTGGTTGCCGGGGAACGCCTGCTTGGTGAGCGGATCGGTAATGGCCTTGGTCACCGAGGAGAAATCGCCCGATCGCATGGCGCTGGTCAGCAGGTACCGCGTGTTGGTCTGCGGATCGCTCCGGAGGCGCGTGCCCTGGTAGCCGGCGAAGAAGAACAGCTTGTCCTTGCGGATCGGCCCGCCCACGGTACCGCCGAACTGCGACCGCTTCAACTGGTCGCGCTTGGCCGCGAAGAAGTTGCGGGCGTTCAGGTCCCCGTTGCGCAGGAACTCAAAGACGCTACCGTGCAACGCGTTGGTGCCGGATTTCGTGATGACGCTCACCACCGCGCCCGTGCCGTTGCCGTACTCGGCGCTGAAATTGCTGCGTTGGATGCTGAACTCCTCCACCGCGTCCGGGTTGGGGAACACGCCGCTGTAGTTGCGGTAGGAATCCGTGTTCATGCCGCCGTCCAGAGTGTAGTAGACGCCGTTCTGCCGACTCCCGTTGACGGCGTAGCCGTCGCCTTCGCCCGAGGAGGAATCGCGCGGCACCACGCCCGCCTGGATCGAGACCAGTT
>CAYOTD010000879.1:0-308 GCA_964406685.1 uncultured Solibacteraceae bacterium
GCGGCCATCGCGCTGGGCACGATGAGCGGCGGCTGGCGGATCATTCACACCATGGGCGCGCGCCTGACCCGCCTGAAGCCGCGCCACGGCTTCTGCGCCGAGACCGCGGCGGCCATCTCGATCCTGTTCTCCACCGTCCTGCACATGCCGGTGTCGACCACGCACACGGTTTCGGGCGCGATTGCGGGCGTAGGCTCCATCCAGCGCACGAAGGCCGTCCGCTGGCGGATCGCGACCAATATCGTCTGGGCCTGGGTCCTGACGATCCCGGCCTCGGCCGTGGCCGGGTGGCTGGCCTGCGTGTTGAT
>CAYOTD010000879.1:318-2141 GCA_964406685.1 uncultured Solibacteraceae bacterium
CCTGCTCTTGAGGAACCGGTCGAACCAGTCGAAGGCGTCAGCCTGCATCGCCCGGTCGAACTTGTGGCCGCCGTCGTAGAAGTTGCAGCGGTAGCGGTCGGATGCCTTGGCGCGCTTGAAGGTCTCGGCGATCATGGCGTCGGCGCGCTGCATCTCGGGCATGGTGTAGAGCGGGTCTTCCCGGCAGTTGAGCACCATGGTCGCCATCGGCGCCCGCAGGGCGAGGATCTCGGGAAAATCCAGGTCCTTGGGCAATAGCGGCACGTAGGTCATCCAGGTGTGCGTGAAGGCCTTGTCAAGCAGGAAGTCCCGCCACGTGGTCATGAAGCCCACCGCGACGGCTGCCTTGATCCGCTCGTCCAACCCGCCCAGGAAGACGGTGCGCATCCCACCCCCCGACAGCCCCGCGCAGCCGACGCGCGTTGCGTCCACCTCCGGCCGCTTGCACAGCACGTCGAGGGCCCGCTGGTCCTCCACCAGGTAGACTCCGGGCCAGGTGGTTCCCGCCGACAGCAGGCTCTTCTCCATGATGTGCTCGTGCGCGCCGGCAAAGGCGTTGTACTTGGCGATGCCGTCGACGTCCTCGGGTGACGGATCCACGCCGCCCGCCTGAAGCCGCGCCGGCACATCCTTCACCAGCACACGCCGGCTGGCGAAGGGGAACGTGTCGTGAACCAGCACGGCGTAGCCGCGTTTGGCAATCTCGTTGGCCCAGCCTACTCCGCCGTAGTAGTGCGCCTGGTGCTTTTCCTGGACCGCCCACGGCGCGGCGTCCGTCCGCGTGATCTTGCGCCAGCCCAGGAACTTGTTGCCGCCGTGATCGTGCAACGCCAGGATCCCGGGGAGCGGGCCGCGTGCGCCGGCTGGTTTCAGGAACACGGCCTCGGTCTTCGGGCCCATCGGCAACTGCCAGGTCAGGAACTCGATGTCCAGGCCGTCATAGGTCGTGCGCCCGGTCACCGTGACCGCCGGAGGGCCGCCGAGATCCACCGGGGCGATGCACTCGAGGGCGCGTTTGCGCGCCGCCCGCCGCCACTCGTCCACGCTTTTCCACTTGCCGGTGCGGAACGACAGGCGCCCCGGCGCGTCGCCGAGGACCTTATCGGCCAGCCACGGTCCGAAACTGCCCACCTGATTCACTCTCGGCGCCGTAGGCTGTGCGAACGCCCCCGGCATCCACACAAGGGCGGTGAGGAGAACTGCCGTGCGGTTTGCCTTCATGGGTAGCAGTTTAGCGCGCGTGGACCCTGTTCACCGAGAACTCGCCGTCCGGCCCGTGGCAGGCGGCGCAGCTTTCTCCCTGCGCGGTCGTGTTGGCCAGGGCGTGCGACGAGGCGACCTTCGAATCGTGGCAGCTCGTGCAGGCCGCGGTGTCCGGCGGCGCCGGGTTGATGAAGCCCTTGGGGTTGGCGACCGGAAGCACGCCCTTCACCGGCAACTGCTCGCCCGAGTTCACATGGCACGCGGTACAGTTGCTGAGAATGCCCGGGTAGCCGACGTGGCTGTAGTCGTGCGTTCCGACCTTGTAGCCGTTCTCCAGTGCCCGGCCCGCATGGACCTTGTGGATCATCAGGCGGAAGTCGATGCTCTCGGCCGCCGCGCCCGTTCCGGCGACGCGCGCCGGGTAGTGGCAGACGACGCACATCTCGGTGGTGCTGTAAGAGCCGCCGTGGATCACCGCCGTGAGCGACGCATGGCAGGCGTTGCACTTGGCGGTGGAGACCGTGGCGCGGCGGGGGCTCGCCTTTCCGCCGTCCACCGCGAAGTAGAACAGCTTGTTGGCGCCCGCGTCGGTGGCGGTCCGCTGCTTCTTGGTGCCTTCC
>CAYOTD010000880.1:0-1478 GCA_964406685.1 uncultured Solibacteraceae bacterium
CCCTTGGGTCGAACTCTGCCCATGGGGTTTCCGCGGCGCCAGGAGGTCCAGCTCGTTCACCGCACCGCCGGGCAAAGCCAGAAGCATCCGGCCGCGTCCGCGAGAGGCTCGCAAGAGAGATCGGCACCACCGTGCACAAGGTCCGCCAGGCACTCGTCGTTCAGAATGCCGATCCCGGACTGCTGAAACAGGTGGCCCAGGGAACGCTCGCGCTGCACGAAGCCGCGCGCCGGGTGAAGGCCGCACCTGCCCCTCAGCCGTCAGCACCGCCGGACGAATTGCCTCCCGCGCCGGCGGCCGCTCCGGAAGGCCTCTCCAAGCGCCGGCAGATGATCGAGAACGCCGCCAAGCGCAGGATGATCGACGGGCTTTCGCACATCCAAGGCGCCTGCCGCGGCCTCTCGCGGCTAAATCTCTCCGCGGTCTCGAATGCCTGCACCGCGGAGGAAACACGAACCTGGGCGGCCATCGCCCGCAACGCGGCAAGGGATCTTCGCGCCGTCGCCTCGAAGCTTCTCGCCGCCCATGGAGAAAAGGAATGAATCCGAAGAAGCCGAAGTCCCGCATGGTGCGGGTCGAGGCCCAGACGCTGCGCATTCATCCGCTCGCGCAGCGCGGCCTCGTGCCGGCCAAGCTCAAAAAGCTGATGGCCGAGCTGGACCTGGATGCGATCGGCGTCCTGCATGCGGTCGAGTACGAGATCCCCGGCCACGGCCACGGGATCTGGATCATCGACGGGCAGCACCGCTGGCGTGCGCTCATGGAGCACGGGTTCGGCGAATGGCCGGTGGAGGTCAAGATCCACAGCGATGTCACCGACAGCGCCCGGGCCTCGGAGCTGTTCCTCAAGCTCAATGATCGCTCGCCGGTCTCGCCCTACGACAAGTTCGTCAACGAGGTCAAGGCGGGCTTCCCCAGTGCGGTGGGCATCCGCGATTTGCTCCGCGCCCGCGGGCTGGAACTCGTGCGCACCAGCGGCGACGGGCACATCTGCTGTGTCTCGGCGCTGAAGAAGATTCACGGGCTGGATGGCGGCAAGGCGCTCGCGCTCGCTCTGGATACGGTGCTCGCCGCCTGGGGCAAGGTTGCCGGCGCGGTGGAGGGCGCCGTGATCGAGGGCATCGGGTTGATCTACGGAACCTACGGCGCCTCGGTAGATCAGGCGGCGCTCGTGAAGAAGCTGGCCAAGTATCCCGGCGGGGCGGCCGCACTGGTCGGGGATGCGAAGGGCCTCAGGAACCTTCGCGGCGCTACGCTTGCCCGCTGCATCGCCGAAGCGGCCATCGAGAAGTACAACGCCGGCCGGCGCACGGGCAGGTTGGACCCGCTGTAGAAGGAGCTCCGGAAATGAACGATTACAAGACGCGTCTGCTGCTGGCCTGCCTGGCCGCGCTGGTACAGCGCTGCGGGAAGGCGATCGTGATCGCCGACGGCGACGTCGAAGCGGCGCTCGACAATCACGCCGAGGTGATGTGGGA
>CAYOTD010000880.1:1494-2136 GCA_964406685.1 uncultured Solibacteraceae bacterium
GTGCCGGTGGAGGCACAGCGGTGAGGCGGCAGCCCGTGCTTGAAAAGAGCATCGTTGGCAGCATCGTGAAGGCGGTCAAAGCCCGGCCTGGTGTTGTCATCCGGAAGCGTCATGGCACCGCGATGGGCGTCGCGGGCGACCCGGATCTCTACGGAGCCATCGATGGCCGCCATTTCGAGATCGAGGTGAAGCGGCCTGGTTCGCGGTTGACCGAACTCCAGGCGCAGCGATTGCGGGAGTGGGCGCAGGCGGGCGCCATCACCGGAGTGGCGCGCACGGTCGAGGACGCGCTGCGGCTTCTGGGGATCTCGGCATGATCTACGGCTCCGTCTGTTCCGGCATCGAGGCTGCCACGGTCGCCTGGCATGGCCTCGGCTGGCGGCCGGCGTGGTTCGCCGAGATCGATCCGTTCGCCAGCGCCGTGCTCGCGCACCGCTACCCGGACGTTCCGAACTATGGGGACTTCACGAAGATCGAATCCGCCGGCCCAATCGAGCTTCTCGTGGGCGGCACGCCATGCCAGTCGTTCTCCGTCGCCAGCCACCGGCTTGGATTGGATGACCCGCGTGGCAACCTCACGCTCGAATATCTCCGGCTTGCTGCGCGAGTTCGACCGCGCTGGCTCGTCTGGGAAAACGTGCC
>CAYOTD010000881.1:0-2134 GCA_964406685.1 uncultured Solibacteraceae bacterium
CGCCTAGAGTGTAGCGCGTGCCTTCGGTGATAGGCTGTTGCTGTGCGCACCCTCCTGAGCCTTCTCTCCCTCTGCGGTATCGTGTCCGCCCAGGCGCCCTTTCTCCGGCAGGGCAGCTATGAGAACCAGCCGGCCACGATCCTTTCCAACGACAAGCTGGAGGTCACCGTCACCGCCGTGGGGTCGGCGCTCGCCGGCATCGTGCTGCGCGGGGACGCCGAAGCCCTCAACCCCCTCTGGGAACCGGCCCGCATGGAGCGGGAAACGGGGGCTCCGGCCGGATTCCGCCCCACCACCGGCCACTTCATCTGCGTGGATGGCTTCGGACCGGTGTCGCCGCACGAGCAGGCGGCGGGGCTTCCGGGGCACGGCGAAGCGCACCGGCGGAAGTTCGAGATCCGCCGCGCGGAGACGCAAGGCCGGGAGGCGGTTCTGACGATGGAAGCGATCCTGCCCATCGTGCAGGAGAAGCTCACCCGCACCATCCGCGTCGTGCAGGGCGAGAACGTAGTCTACGTGGACAGCCGTCTGGAGAACCTGATGGCCTTCGACCGGCCGGTGAACTGGGCCGAGCACGGCACCGTGGGTTCGCCGTTCCTCGCTTCCGGCGAGACAGTGGTCGACGTCTCAGGATCGCGCTCCATGACGCGCCCCTACGACGAACCGAGCCTGGGCGGGAACGACCGCCGGCTGGCCTCGGGCAAGGAGTTCACCTGGCCCATCGCGCCGGGCCTCGACGGGGAACCGGTGGACCTGCGCGAGACGCCGCGCCATCCGCACTTCCTGGACCACGCGGCGACGCTGATCGATCCGCAGCGCCGCTACGGCTGGACCACGGCGCTCAACAAGAGCAAGCGGCTGCTGATCGGCTACCTGTTCCGCCGCGAGGAGTTCCCCTGGGTGCAGCATTGGGGAAGATACCCGGCGTCGGGGAAGATGGCGCGGGGACTCGAGTTCAGCACCCAGCCGTTCGACGTGCCGCGTCGCGAGGTGCTGAGTGCGCCTCCGCTGTTCGGCGCGCCCATGGTGCGCTGGCTGCCCGCGAAATCGGCCATCGAGGCGCGCTTCCTAATCTTCTATGTGCGTGCCCCCGAGGGCATGATCCGCGTAACCGATGTGCGGCTGGAAGCCGGCCAACTGGTGATCGAAGACTGCGCAGCCGGGAAGACCCTAAAGCTAGCCGCCTCAGCCCTGTAAACCCCCTTACTTATACTTGACCGGGGACAGACGGGACGTTTTCCATCTGCTCGGTCAGCGTCGTCGCTTTGCCCGCCTCGTAGGAACGGGCATGCGAAGCCACCCGCACCCCGCGATGGAGGACTTCCACGGTGTCCCCCGTCAGGTGTACGTCCACCTCCTGATGCACCAGCGTGTACGGCACGCTGTAATAGTGACGCTCCACCTCGATGTGATAGTCGATGTTGACTCGGGGCCTCTTCCATTCCCCGAACTGGAAACGTGTGGCCGGCAATGGCTTCAACGCCGGCCGGTCCAGTTGCGCGAATAGCGTGGCGCGACTGCCCTTTCGTTTGCGGAATGGCCTCTGGTTGAGCCGCGCCAGCAACTCCCCAATGGCGCGGTTGACTTCATCGAGTGAAAAGAACTTGTGCTTGCGCAGGACGGCGACGATCCAGCGCTGGACCACCTGAACTCCGACCTCCGCCTTGGCCTTGTCCCGGGCCCGATACGGCCGCGCCGGAATGATGGCCACGCCATAATGCTCGCCCAGCTCCCGGTACGTGGGGGTCAAGTCCGGTTCGTAATAGCTGGGATGCGTGACAGCGGACTTCAGGTTATCCGGGACTACGACCTCGACCACTCCACCTGTCCCGCCTCAGCTGGAAATGGAGAGAGCGTTCCGCCGTTAAGATAACGGAGAGAACGCGTGAAGAAACCACGAAAGCACTACACCGCCGAAGAGAAGGTCGCCATCCTGAGGCGCCATTTGCTGGAGCAGGAGCCGGTCTCGAAGCTCTGTGACGAACTGGGGTTGCCCCGGACCGCCTTCTACCGCTGGCAGAAGGAGTTCTTCGAGAACGGGGCTGCGGCCTTCCAGGGGAAGGCGCGGGCCAACCACCTGCGCTTGCCCCCTGGGCTGACACAAACAGTTAAGACACTGTTCGCCGTTCGCTGA
>CAYOTD010000882.1:0-2134 GCA_964406685.1 uncultured Solibacteraceae bacterium
GGGCCCCGTCGGATCGGCGCGCGCGACGAAGAACCTCGGCGGCACGCCTGGCACGATCCGCGGGGCCGTACCGCCGGGTAGGCTATCCAGACCCTGGAGGCATGTCAAGGTGAAAGGCTGGGCTTTACCCTTGCGCCCTCGAGGAGCGCACAGATAGAATGTCGCACCACAGATTCCGGGGTGGCCCCCGCCGGACCGACGAAGGAAGGAGACCTCCGCATGGCGGACTGCATTTTCTGCAAGATCATTGCGGGAGAACTGAAAGCCCACGTCGTGTACGAGAACGAGAGCGTTCTGGCCTTCCTGGACATCCATCCCGCCTCGCGCGGCCACGTCCTGGTGATCCCCAAGGTCCACGCCGAGAGCTTGGACCGCCTCGACGATCGGCACCTGGCCCCCCTCTTCTCGGGCGTGAAAACGGTCATGGACCTGCTGGACAAGGCCCTGAAGCCCGCCGGCATGAACGTCGGCTGGAATCACGGCTGGGCTGCGGGCCAGCGCGTCGCCCACCTGCACGTCCATATCATTCCCCGGCAGAGCGGGGACGGGGGCGGCGGCATCCAATCCCTCATCCACAGTTTCGTCGTCGAAGATCTCGCCAGCGTCGCGGCACACATCAAGGCCGCGCGATAGCGTCCGCTGTCCCGCACGCACCGCGTGCCGAAAACCGCCCGCCGCCGTGGAGTCGCGCGAGACAGAAAGATCTTCCCCGACCTTCCTTAGTGTGGCAGCATCCCCACACGCGCGCCGCCATGCGGCGCCGCACCGCTGTGCAGGAGTAGCCCAAGGGAGGGAGGAGCGGGGATGAAACGACGACGTGGTCTTCGCGGTGCACTGTTGATCCTGACCGTCGTGCTGGGTGCGGCGGGGACGGCAGGGGCGATCGAGATCGGCCAGAAGGCTCCGGACTTCACGCTGGCCGCGCCGGACGGGAAACACGTGAAGCTCGGCGACCTGCTGGCCAAGGGCCCCGTGGTCATCTACACTTTCATCCAGGCCTTCACCGGCACCTGAACCCAGGAGATCCGGGGCTTCGATGCGGCCCGGCCGCAGTTCGAGGCCCTGAACGCCCAGGTCGTGGGCGTGAGCGCGGATGCCGCGGCCACCTTGAAGGCGTTTACGGAGGCGAACGGCCTGAAGCATCTGCTGCTGTCCGACTTTCGCCGCCAGATGCTCCCCGCCTATGGCGCCATGGTCACCGACGAGAAGAGCCCCATCTACCGGTACGCGAAGCGCGCGTACTTCGTCATCGACCGCCAGGGAATCGTGCGGTTCGCGAAAATTCAGGACAACGCCCTCGATCTTCTCAAGCCCGAGGAGGTCCTGAAAGCGCTCAAGGAGAGCGGCGCATGAGAAGGGGATGCTCGGCGGCGCTCCTGTGCGCCGTGCTTGTCGCGGCACCGACCTTGGCGGCCGGGCCGGATTTCGCCGGTATGCAGATCCAGCCGTACGATCCGCCCAAGGCCGCCCCAGCCTTCACCCTGCCCGACCTGGACAACAAGCCGGTGCGGCTGGAGGACTTCAAGGGGAAGGTGGTCATGCTCGTCTTCTGGGCCACGTGGTGACCCGTCTGTCGGGAGGAGTTGCCTTCCGTCAACAGAGCCTACGGCGAGTTCAAGGACAAAGGGCTTGAGGTGTTCCTGGTGAACTTCCGCGAGGACCCCGCCACGGTGAAACGGGCGGTGCGCGAGCGCGGTTACACGGCGCCCGTCGTCCTCGACCGGACGGGCGACGTGACCGGGAGAGTCTACGGCGTCTGGGGTCCGCCCACCGTGTTCTTCGTGGACCGAACAGGCCAATTGGTCGGGCGGGCCATCGGCGCCCGGGGCTGGGACAGCCCGGCCGCCACGTCCTTTCTCCGCGCCCTGCTGGAGTAGTCGGCGTGCTCGACACTTCCTCGCATGTTGAGGGCTGGAGCCGCACATGGACCCGGTGAGCCAGGCGGTCGTCGGCGCCGCCGCCGCGCAGGTCGCTCTGACCGATCGGCTTGGCAAGCGGGCGTTTGCGTGCGGCGCCGTGGGCGGGCTCTTGCCGGATCTCGATGTGCTCATCCGCTCCGCCGCCGATCCGCTGCTGGCGGTCGAGATGCACCGCCACTTCACGCATGCGCTGGCGATGGTGCCGGCCGGCGGTG
>CAYOTD010000883.1:0-2128 GCA_964406685.1 uncultured Solibacteraceae bacterium
TCTTGTAGAGGAGCTGGAGGCCGCGCTTCTGGCGCTGCACCATCAGGTACTCGTTGAGGTAGGGATTGTCGAGCGGGCGCATCACGGCGGTCATCTCGAAGCCCAGCGCGGCGAGCGTAAAACCGAGCAGTTCCCAGTTGCCGTAGTGGCCCGTGAGCAGGATGGCCCCGCGGTGATCGAGCAGAATCTCCAGCGCCTCGCGCAGGTCCTTGAGGCGGATGTAGCGGGGCCAGGTCCACTCGTTGATCAGCCGCGGGGTGAAGAGCACCTCGACGGCCATCATCGCCATCTGTTCCATGCTCTTGCGCGCGATCCGGTCGGCCTGGCGCGCGGAGATCGTGCTGCCGAACGCGAAGCGCAGGTGCTCCTTCGCCCGCTCGCGGTGGCGGCGCATGAGTCGGTACCAGATAAACCCCAGCCAGCGGGCCGTGCGGAGGTTCACGTGGATGGGAAACATCTGCGCGATCGTGGCATACAGCCGCACGGCGGCGTACACAAGCCGGTCAACGAGGTCCTGTCTTGCCCGCATGCTGGGTGGATTCTATCGGGCGGCGGGGGCGTCGCAACAGGGAATACGAGGACGACCTCTCTTCCTCCTGCCCCGCCGCTACGGGATTCGACACAGGCCGTCGGTCATCACGTAGTGGCGTTTGATGCTCAGCTTGTCCATCCAGGCGCGGACCTCGAGCGTCTTCCACGGCCCTGAGCCTTTGCCGCCGCCATTGTCGTTGTCCCAGAGCCATCGCGGGGTGGGCCAGAGGCAGTACGTCGGGTTCACCGCGCGGTAGAACGCTTCGTCAACGCCGTCCTGCCCGTGGTGGGCCATCTGGCAGTAGTCGGCGCGCAAACGGGCCGCATAGGGCGAGGCGAGGAGCTTGCGACCCCCTTCGGCGCCGAGATCCGCGAGGAACAGCACGGACTTCGTCGCGTCCGACATCCGCAGGACGAGGCTCGAGTTGTTGATCGCGTTCGGGCGGATGATCTCCGGATTTCGGACGCCGAGCACCTCGACGCGGACGTTGTCGATGCGGAAGTCCGCGCCGAGCGGCAGGTCGGTCACCGCTTTGCCGGCCTTCGTCAGGGCGGCGAGAAACTGTTCGTACGGCCCGGCATCCTGCGCTGCGTAACCGTGTCGACGGACCCAGGCGAGATCCGGCAGCGAGCCGTAAACCGTCCTGATGCGCGGCGGGTCGGGCTGGTTCAGGATCGGGACCATCGCGCCGAAGTGGTCATCGTGCGCATGGGTGATGAACCACGCCTCGACCTCGTTGCCCATCGCCGCGAGAAAGCCTTTCAGGTAGCCCGCGTCGCCGGCGGTCCCGCCGTCGATCACAATGACCTTTCCGCCGCTCGTGCGGATCACGTAGGACATGATCTGGCTGTGCGTCTGGTTGGGCAGTTGCCAGAGGGTGAAGGCCGACGAGTGTACGGCGATCGTGTCCAGATCGAGCCAGCGCTCGGCCGGCGCCGTCCGGCGCTGTTGCTCGGGCGCGACGGGCACGCGCTGTGTGATCCATTGCCCTGGGGTTTCTTCAACATACAGGTAGACCTCGCTGCGCTCCGGCGGAATCGGGGGCGTTTTCGGCCCGTCCACCCGGATGCCGAGAAAGTGCGTCCGGCCCCACTCGATCCCCGTGCCGAAGGTATCCTCGAAACCGCCGCGCCTGTCCGTGAGGCGGAGCCGTTTCGTGTCCGCGGACCATGCGGAGGGCTGCAAGTCCGGGCTGCCGCTTACGGCAACCCGCCGATGAGCCAGGGGCTCGCCGGTCCTGGCGTCAATGAGCTGTCCGCTCACGTGATATTCGAACCCGCCGTCGCCATACATGCAGCCGGTTGCCGGAAGGGCGGCGAGGCAGGCCAGGGTTGGCGTAATGCCTGTTCGCAGCCACAACCACCAGGAAGACCGCTGTGTCGCCACGTTTCACTCCTTCGCGCTTGGGTGCGGGCCGGCGGGGCGGTCGGGCTCTGGAAAGCCCTCCCACCTTCGCTTGCGCGGGGGCCGCCGTTTCGTTCGATAGGAGACCTTCCACTCCCGCCCGGGCAGTTGCGATTCTATCGAGCAAGGGAGCTGCCGCAACCGCGGCGCACGGCAATGGCGATGGTGATGGCCCGGGCGTGTGTGCCCCGT
>CAYOTD010000884.1:0-2126 GCA_964406685.1 uncultured Solibacteraceae bacterium
CTCTTCCTGCGCGCCGCCATGGCGGATGCGATCTACATGAGGATCAACCCGACGCACAAGGCGGGCGAGGCGGCGCGTCCGTTCATTGGCCGCAGCCTGGTCCGGCAGGCGGAAGAACTTCTCCGCATTCGCGGCATCGAAACCATCGGCCTGTCGGACGCCTCCATCGTAGATCGCGCCCTCCACTCCACCAGTGATTTTCCGTTGTTGCTGGGCGACGTCGCCAACAAGGTGGTCCAGGAGCAGATGGCCGAGGCGCCCGCGCCCGTCAAGCAGATCTGCCGCAAGGCGACCATCAACGATTTCCGCAATCGCTACTCGATCCAGCTGGGGCAAGCGCCCACGCTCATGAAGGTGAACGAGAACGGCGAGTTCAAATCGGGCACCATCGCCGAAGGCCGCGAGTCCTACAAGCTCGACACCTATGGCCGCATCTTCGGCATCAACCGCCAGACCATCGTGAACGACAATCTGTCGGCGTTCTCCGACATCGGGCGGCTGTTCGCCTCGGCGGCCGCGCAGTTCGAGGCGCAATTCATCGTGGACCTGATCACTGCCAACAATGGATTGGGCCCGGTGATGTCGGACAACAAGAAGTTGTTCGACGCCGCGCACGGCAACCTCGCCGCGAGCGGCGGCGCGATCTCGGACACCACGCTGGCGGCCGCAAGGCTGGGGCTGCGTTCCCAGAAGGGTCTGGATGGCAAGACGCCGCTCGACATTGCCGCCAAGTTCCTGGTAGTGCCGGCCGCGTTGGAAACCACCGCCGAGAAGTACCTCGCCAGCATCTATCCGGCGCAAGCCGCGAACGTCAACCCCTTCGCCGGCAAGCTGACGCTGATCGTCGATCCGCGGCTTGACGCCAAGTCGGCCACGCGCTGGTACGTCGCCGCCGACCCCATGTTGTTCCCGAGCGTCGAGTTCGCGTACCTGGCGGGCAGCGAAGGCGTCCAGGTCGAAACCCGCGCGGGCTTTGAAGTGGATGGCATCCAGATCCGCGCGCGACTCGACTTCGGCGCGGGCGCGCTGGACTTCCGCGGCATCTACGCGAATCCGGGAGCCTGAGCATGGCCCTCTCGCTCACCGAACTCCAGGGCATGCGTGACGCCCTGATCGCCGCCATCGGCAGCGGCACGTTGCGCGTGGAATTTGAGGGCCGCTCCATGACCTACCGCAGCGTCGCGGAGATGCAGGCGGCTCTCACGACCATTAACAAGGAGATCGAACTGGCGGGCGGCGGCAGCACGTCGCCCCGCCAGGTTGTCATTACCCCGAAAGGAATCTGATCCATGAAGAACTTCGTGCAGGAAGGCAAGACCATCACGGTCATCGCGCCCGCGAACGTCACCAGCGGCCAGTTGGTGGTGGCCGGCTCGATTGTGGGCGTCGCCGCGTTTGATGCCGCTTCGGGAGCCGAGGTGGAGGTCACGGTGCAAGGCGTCTTCGAGTTGCCCAAGGTGACCACGGACGCCATCGCCCAAGGCGACAAGCTCTACTGGGACTCCGGCCAGGCCAAGTTGACCAAGAGCGCGGGCACGGGCAGCAAGCCCATGGTGGGCGTGGCGACCGTCGCCGCTGGCAACGGCGTCACCACCGTGAACTGTCTGTTGATGCCCACCGCCCAGACCGGACCCGCGTAACCAACCGGAGGAGGCCATGCCCACGATCACGCCAGCCGAGCCGATCCTGACGCTCGAGGAGGCTGCGGAATACCTGCGTGTCTCCAAGGCGCACCTCTCGAACGTGATCAACGGCAAGGTGCCGGGCGTGCGTCCTCCTCGTGTTTTCCGCGTGGGCCGCCGCATCCTCATCCGGCGCGAATGGCTGGACCGCTGGATTGAAGAAGGCCACCTGGAGGCCACCAGCGAATGGTAGTATCCGGGTCATGCCAAGAGTCAACGCCTTCGACGCAGGAAAGAGGCAAGAAAATGCGTCGAAAGCGTTTCCAGAAAGGCAGCCTGCAAGCACGCAAGCACGGGCGGCATCGCGTGTGGGTTGCCTCCTGGTGGGAAGACGGCAGCCGCCGGTCCAAGGTGCTCGGGTTGTGCACGAAGATGACCAAGGGGGAAGCGGAGGCCGCGAAGGCGGCCATCCTCCAGCCGAACAACGAAGGAACGGCGCGGGGC
>CAYOTD010000885.1:0-2126 GCA_964406685.1 uncultured Solibacteraceae bacterium
AAGCGGGAGGGTTTCCCGTAGCGCGCCACGGCCAGCACCCCGGCGGAGGCCAGCAGGACCAGCGCGCCGCCGATGGCGAGGCGCAGGCGGAGGGACACTCCCCGGCGCAGGGCGGGCGGCGCCGGCGGGTGGTGGATGGGGTGGAACTCGGGGACATACGAACCGATCGGGATCTCGATGCGGATGGCCGCCGCGCTTCCGGCCTCGTCGAAGTACTGCGCCAGCCGCTTGCGAACCTCGTTGACCTTGCCCCGGACGATGGAGTCCTGTCCGGTGTCGTAGTCCAGGGGGCGCCCGAAAATCTCTTGGCCGATGACGCGTTCCTTCAGGCTGTCCGTGTCGCCGTCCAGGGCGTGGCGCACCAGATAGCTGAGGATCTCCTGCGAACGGCGGCTTGACCGGAAGGCGGGGCTGGCGAGGATCTTCCCGGTTTCTCTGAGAACGTCCGCCGCGTCCGGGACTGGGAAGCTCTTGCCGGATGTCAGCACGTGTTGCTCCAGCACGAACCCTCCGCTTTCCAGTCTGTGCAACGTTATACGACGTTCCGAACGTCGCGTTCCGAGCCGTTCCGAACGTTCAACGCAACGGCAACAGCCAGTTTATCATAGCCTGTCCAGGCCTCTCTGGCCGAAGTCCGGCGCGATGGTGGGAAGCCGTGCCGCGCCGAAAGGGGGAATTGAAATCATGAAGTTGCAGATCGTTTTGCTGGCCGTGTTCCTGCTGGCCGCGCTCAGCGCCTGGCCTCAGGCGAGCACCGGAACCGTATCCGGAACCGTACAGGATCAGACGGGAGCCGTCATCCCGAACGCGCCGGTGACCGTCACCAATGCGGCGACAGGCGTCCGGTCCACAACCCGGACCAGCGACGCCGGCCGCTACTATCTCCCCGGGCTCACCCCGGGCGCTTACCGGGTCGCGGTCGAGGTCCCAGGCATGGACAAGTGGGAAGGGACGTTCACCTTGCAGGTGCAGCAGAACCTGGTGATCGATCCGACGCTTAAGCCGGGGAGCGCCACCACGGTGGTGGAGGTCAACGACGTCACCCCCATGGTGACCACCGACAGCCCGTCGGTGGGGCACGTGCTGGAGCGCGCGCGGGTAGAGCAGCTACCCATCAGCCGGCGCGACCTGAAGGTGCTGCTGGCGCTGATGCCGGAGATCGAGAACGTGCGGGCGTTCGGGGCGCCGGAAGGCTCGATGGAGTTTGTCCTGGACGGGGCGCCCTCGATCAACCGGCGCTGGGGCAACCACGCCACGATGCAGGGGATGCTGGATTCGATCCAGGAGTTCCGGGTGGAGACCAACGCCTCCTCGGCGCGCTACAGCCGGCCGGCCACAGTGGTGATGTCCACCAAGAGCGGGACGAACTCCTTCCACGGGACGGCGTTCGAGACGCACCGCAACAGCGGCTTCGGCGTGGCGCGCAAGCGCGAGCAGGACAACTCGAAACCGGCCAAGCTGATCCGCAACGAGTTCGGCGTGTCGGCCGGCGGGCCGGTGATGATGCCTGGCTACGACGGCCGGAACCGGACGTTCTGGTTCGCCGCCTGGGAGGCCTCCCGGACCATCCAGGAGACCAACCAGGCGTTCCGGGTGCCCACGATGGCGATGCGGGAGGGCGACTTCAGCGCGCTGCGGCTGTCCGACGGCACCACTCCCGTGATCTACGATCCCTGGACCACCGGGACGAAGGAAGACAACTACCGGCGGCTCCCGTTCAACGACGGGGGTGTCATGAACAAGATCCCGGCCAACCGGTTGAGTCCGCTGGCAAAGTACCTGTTCAGCATCACTCCGGCGCCGACCACGGCCGCCAACCCGGTGGTGGCGGACAACTGGTACGGCGTCTTCAAAGCCCCCAGCCGGAGCTTCAACGTTTCCACACGCATCGACCATCGCTTTTCGGACCGGGACCAGGTCTACGTCCGCTACTCCCAGAACGGGAGTTGGAGCCGGAGTCCGTTCTCGTACATGACCATGCTGAACGACGCCACCGGGTGGACGGAGAACTCGGCGCCGACCAGGACGCTGTCGGTCAACTACGTGCGCATCTTCTCGCCCGCCTTCTTCAATGAGCTGAACGTGAGCGGCTACTACAACACGTACGACAGCCGGCCGCCGGTGAT